>RGWK01000297.1 GCA_010029775.1 Gammaproteobacteria bacterium | reverse complement strand
TGGCGAGCGTCGAGTCCACGAGAGAGGTTCGGCTACCGCTCCTCGGCCGACCCGTGAGAGCGCTGCTCCGGTGGGTTCGCCGCGAGGGGTGACTGGTATCCTGAGCGCCAGCACCGCACGGAGGCCCCAATGAAGATCCGCACCGCAGTTCTCCCGGTCGCCGGATGGGGCACCCGGTTCCTTCCCGCGACGAAGGCTGTCCCGAAGGAGCTCCTGCCGATCGTTGATCGCCCCGCTATTCAGTACGCCATTGAGGAGGCGGTTGCCTCTGGGATCGAGCGGGTCATTCTCGTCACCAGCGAGCATAAGCGGGCGATTGAAGATCACTTCGACATCTCGGCCGACCTTGAGGCGATCCTTGAGCAGCGCGGTGACATCGAGCATTTGCGAGCTGTGCGAGCGGTTGCCGACATGGTGCACCTTGTGACGATCCGTCAGAAAGAGCAGCTCGGCCTTGGCCACGCGGTGCTCATGGCGCAAGATGCCGTGGGGCATGAGCCATTCGCGGTGATGCTCCCCGACGACCTCATCTTCGGTTTGAAGCCAGCGCTGGCTGAACTCATGGAGGCGTATGTCGCCACACAGGCGTCGGTTGTAGGCGTGATGCGCGTTGTACCATCAGAGACGCATCGCTACGGCATCGTTGATCCCGACACCACGCTACCCACAAGCGACCAGGGTCGAACGATTCCGCTTCGTGGCGTTGTTGAGAAGCCCGATGCGGCAGATGCGCCATCAGACCTCGCCGTTGTGGGCCGGTATATTCTTGGCCCAAAAATCTTTGAGCGACTTGAGCAGACACCACATGGTGTGAACGGTGAGATTCAGCTGACCGACGCCATTCACACCCTGGCACAAGAGCAGCCTGTTGTTGCACGACACTTCTCTGGCACGCGCTACGACGTTGGTTCCCCAGAGGGTTGGCTTCGCGCCAACCTGCATGTCGCGCTTGACCACCCGGTCTATGGGCCAATCGTTCGTGGGGCGATCACCGCTGAAAACGAGCGCCTAACGTGACGCCATCAAATCGTGAGGAGCGCACCCTGAAGCCTGGTGACATTGTCGCCGGTCGGTATCGACTGCAGGAGCTGATCGGCGAAGGGGCGGCAGCACTCGTCTTCCGCGCAACTGACGAGGCGCTCGGACGCGACGTGGCCGTGAAGGTGCTCCGCGCACCGCTTGCGACCTCTGCCGCCGCCGCCGACCGCTTCCGTGCCGAGGGTCGCGCCGCCGCCATTGTCGCGCACCCAAACGTTGCCGCCGTGTTTGATGTTGCTCCAGAGGGTGAATCGCCGGCAATTGTGATGGAGTTTGTGGACGGTGAGGACCTCGCCTCAATGTTGCGTCGCGTTGGCCCGCTGGTTCCGCGACGTGCTGCAGCGGTTGCTGCGCAAGTTGCTCGTGGACTTGCCGCTGCACATGTGCGCGGCATCATTCATCGCGACGTGTCGTCGCGCAACATTCTGATTAACCGTGAAGGACGCGCCCAGATTGCCGACTTTGGTATCGCACAGGCGATGCATGAGGTCGATGGAAGCGAAGCGGCTGCGCGCAGTGGCCAGCGACCAGAGGGTTCCGTTGGCTACCTTGCGCCAGAGGTGCTGGCTGGCAGCCCGCAATCGGCGTCGTCAGACCTCTTCGGTCTTGGCGTGGTCTTGTTTGAATTGCTAACGGGTCATCGCCCGTTTGATCGCCTGAGCGGCGCAGAGCTGCAGGAGCGACGCGTGCAGTCGCCTGCCCCGTCGCCGCGCGAGTTGCGACCAGACATCTCACCAGAGCTTGACGCGATCACGATGCGGCTGCTGGCGCCGAAGCCGAACGAACGGTACACGAACGCCACAGCTGCGGCAGATGCACTCGAGACGTATGTGGTGCAGGCGAATCGCACCGCGGTCCCATCGCGACCCGTCGGGCCAGCGGCCGGTGCGCCACGCGCGCTTGCGGGAACCCGCGTGGCTCGAGTCGCAGCGGAGGCCGGTCCAGGTGAGCCAGAGATGCTTCCGGATCCCAACGATGTCGGCGGCGACGATCCCTCCACCGAGAGCGACACGATGTCGATGCGCACGATGCTCCTGGCGATCGGCGGCGTCGCACTAACTGCGCTGCTCCTTGTTGGTGGTGTGATTCTGGCACTCCGAATCTTCTCGGCGGGCACTGGCCCAGACAACAACGTGAAAGTGCCGAGCCTCACCACGCTGACCCTCGCTGAGGCGATTCCAATCGCTGAGGGGCTTGGTCTACGTGTCCAGGTTGTTGAGCGGGTGAGCTCGTCCGATCAGCCGGTCGACACCATCCTTTCGCAGTCTCCTGGGAGCGAGACCCTCGTACCACTCAACACCATCATTGAGGTGCGTGTTGTGGCGGGGAGCGGGTTCGTCGTGGTCCCCGACATTCGCGGGCTCAGCGAGGCAGATGGGATCGCCGCGCTGGCTACGGCGAAACTTGTGCGAGGCGCAACCTTCTCTGAATACTCCGACACCGTTCCCGCCGGTGAACTCATTCAACAGAACCCGCGTCCTGGCGTGCAGGTTTCGAGTGGCACGGCGGTAGATCTTGTGGTCTTGAGTCCCCCAGTCTTCTGCTTCCGGCAATTTACTCACATCGAAATGCGTGGGCCGAATTGCCTCATGGGCTTCCTGAGCCTGCACGGGTTGATTGGCCTGCGTGGCCTTGCCACCTTTCGTAACTCCAGTTTTGCCGGAGGCCAGATACTCCCTCCCCCACTTGGCCTCCACGCTTCATTCAACAAACGTGTAGCAACAGTTGTATTATATGAGTTTCCTGCATCT
>RGWK01000296.1 GCA_010029775.1 Gammaproteobacteria bacterium | reverse complement strand
GCCGTGCTGTCGGGTGTGATCTGGGCGATGGAGAATCCGCGCCGAGGCATCGTCGAGCCGGACGAAATGGACTTCCGGCGCAATCTCGAGATCTGCATGCCGTATCTGGGGCCGGTCGTTGGTGAATACACCCATTGGAATCCGCTCACCGATCGCGAGCGTTTGTTCCCCGAGGATCTCGATCACTCGGATCCGTGGCAGTTCAAGAATATTCGCGTACGCTGAATTAGCCCCTGCGGCCAGGCACGGGTACCCGCGGCTCAGCGTGGGTACTCGATGTCGGTGATCACGTAACAGCGCTCGCCCGCCGGGGTTTGCACGCGCACTTCGTCGTCGAGGTGCTTGCCGAGCAGCGCCCGGGCGAGCGGTGCATCCATGCTGACGTACCCGGGCGCGAGGTCAAACTCGTCGGGACCCACGATGCGGTGACGGACCTGCTCGCCGGCGTCATCCTCGAGCGTGACCCAGGCACCAAAGAACACGCGTGACAGATCGGCGGGCGGTTGCGCGACGACCACCATGCCCTCGAGTCGTTTCCGCAAAAACCGAACCCGGCTGTCGATCTCCCGCAGCCGGCGTTTGCCGTAGGTGTACTCGGCATTTTCTGATCGATCGCCCTGTGCGGCCGCTTCGCTCACGGCCTGGGTGACACGCGGCCGCTCCACGCGCCACAACTCGTCGAGCTCGCGCGTCAGACGCGCGTGGCCTTCGGGTGTGATGAAGCGGGAGCCGGGTGTGGTCGGCGGGCGGTAGCGGGACATCGGCGGGCTGTTTAGCGGTGCGGTACGTCGCGGGCCGGCAGGATACCCGCGCGCCGCGAAAAGGTTAATCTTCGCGCCATGAAACACTCTTATCGACCGATACTCGCCACCCTCGTTAGCCTTTTGTCGCTCGCGGCCGGTGCGGCCGAACCGCCGCTGCGCTCGGGCCTGGATCTTGCCGGCTTCGACCGCTCGGTACGGCCGCAAGACGATTTGTACCGCTTCGCCGGCGGCACTTGGCTCGCAACCACCGAGATTCCCGCCGACCGCTCGAACTACGGCACCTTCAGCAAGCTCGAAGACGACGCGCTCGAGAGCCTGCGCGCCTTGACCGAAGCGGCCGCGGCTGATGCCACGCGTGCGCCGGGTTCGGACGCGCAAAAGCTGGGAGACCTCTACACCGCCTACATGAACACGGCGCGGATCGACTCGCGCGGTCTCGAGCCGCTTGCCGCGGAACTCGCCCGCATCGATGCGCTGCGCAACACGCGCGATGTGTTTGCGTATTTCGGCCGCGCGCAGCGCTTTGGCGTTGCTTCGCCGGTCAATGCGTATGTCGGCCAGGATCGCCGCCAGTCCACGCGTTACATCGCCGGCCTGTCGCAAGGCGGGCTGAGCATGCCTGACCGTGAGTACTACCTGACCGACGATGCGCGTAACCTCGCGCTGCGGTCTGAACTGCGGCGTTACATCGCGCGTCTTTACGAACTCGCCGGGCGAACCGATGGCGCAGCGGCTGCAGAGCGCATTCTGCAGCTCGAGACCCGCATCGCTACCCTGCATTGGACGCGGGTTGAAAACCGCGATCCGGTGAAGACCTACAACAAGACCAACCTGGCAGCGGCGGCGCAGCTGTCACCGCAGTTCGAGTGGGCGGCCTTCCTCGAGGGCATGGGCCCTGAGGCCTCGAGCATTGCCGAGTTCGACATCCGCCAGCCAACCTACCTGCGCGATCTTGCACCCCTCGTGCAGTCGACGCCCGTCGATCACTGGCGCGAGTACTTCCGCTATCGGCTGCTCGATGCCAACGCGGCCTTCCTTCCCGAGGCGTTCGATCGCGCGCGATTCGAGTTCCGCGAGCGCGCGCTCAGCGGCGTTGAGGCTCAGCAGCCGCGCTGGCGTCGCGGCCTGCGCCTGATCGACCGGACGATCGGCGAAATCGCCGGTCGCCTGTATGTCGAGAAGAACTTCCCGCCCGCCGCGCGCGAGCGCATCCGCGAGCTCGTCGCCAATCTGCGCAGTGCCTTCGAGCAGTCCATCGATTCGCTGGAGTGGATGGGGCCGCAAACTAAGGCGGAGGCCAAACAAAAATTGGCGCGCTTCAGCGTCAAAGTGGGTTACCCGGACAAATGGCGCGACTATTCCGCGCTCGAGATCCGGGCGGACGATCTCATCGGCAATCTGCAGCGCGCCAACGAAGCGGAGTTTCTCCGTCAGTTGCGCCGTCTGACGCAACCGGTCGATCGCGACGAGTGGTTCATGACGCCGCAGACGGTGAACGCGTACTACAGCCCGCCGATGAACGAAATTGTCTTTCCGGCGGCCATTCTGCGTCCGCCATTCTTTGATCCCCTCGCTGACGATGCGGTGAATTACGGCGGTATCGGCGGGGTCATCGGCCACGAAATCAGTCACGGTTTCGACGACTCGGGCCGACGCTACGACGGCGAGGGCAACCTGCGCGACTGGTGGACTTTCGATGACAACGTGCGCTTTCGCGAGCGGGCCGGCCGGTTGGTGGCGCAGTACGAGAAGTACCAACCGATCGAAGGGCGGACGATCAACGGCAACCTGACACTCGGCGAGAACATCGGCGATCTGTCGGGATTGGCGGTGGCGTACAAGGCCTACCAGTTGTCGCTCGGCGGCCGCACGGCGCCCATGATCGACGGCTTCACGGGGCCGCAGCGATTTTTCCTCGGCTGGGCGCAAATCTGGCGTCGCAAGTACCGGGATGAGGAGCTGCGTTCGCGACTGATCACCGACTCGCACAGCCCGAGCGAGTACCGCTGCAATGGCGTGGTGACCAA
>RGWK01000295.1 GCA_010029775.1 Gammaproteobacteria bacterium | reverse complement strand
CGCTGGTACTCTGGCGAGTCAAAGAAATCGCGGGTTAAATGCCGGCTGATCACCGAGCCGTGCTCGGACTTGGTCACATGCAGCCGCAGATATCCAGCAGCATCGTTGGTCCCCTGCAGGTCTAGTCGGTAGGTAGCCGTGCCGTCCCCCACGATGTTGAGGCGGCTCGCAAGTTCCCCGACCCAGGCTTGCAACCATTCGCCACGGTCGAAGTCGGCGCGGCTGATGACCGGCACATAGAGCAACTGCTCCAGGAGGCGTTCATCGTAGCGCTTGGCCCAGCGGCGGATGATGCCCTGAACCTCGACGTACTGTCGGGCGAGTGACTCGAGACCAGCGCCACGCAACGGCGGCGCGTCGGAATTCAGGTGCAGCTCGGCTTCATCGAGCGCGGAGTTCAGCAGAATGGCGTCGAGTTCGTTGTCGTCCTTGACGTAGAGCTCCTGCTTGCCGCGCTTAACTTTATAAAGCGGCGGCTGCGCGATGTAGATGTGCCCGCGCTCGATAAGCAGCGGCAACTGGCGGTAGAAGAACGTCAGCAGCAAGGTTCGGATGTGCGCGCCGTCAACGTCAGCGTCCGACATCAGGATGATGCGGTGATAGCGCAGCTTCTCGATATCGAATTCGTCGCGGCCGATGCCGCAGCCCAGCGCCGTGATCAGCGTGCCGACCTCAGCTGAGGAGAGCATCTTGTCGAAGCGTGCTTTCTCGACGTTGAGGATCTTGCCCTTGAGCGGCAGGATCGCCTGCGTTCGGCGATCACGGCCCTGCTTGGCCGAGCCGCCTGCGGAGTCGCCCTCGACGATGAAGAGCTCCGACAACGCCGGATCTTTCTCCTGGCAGTCGGCGAGTTTCCCTGGCAAGCCCGCGATGTCGAGCGCACCCTTGCGGCGGGTGAGTTCGCGCGCCTTACGAGCGGCTTCGCGCGCGCGTGCAGCCTCGATGATCTTAGCGGCGATCGCCTTGGCTTCCTGCGGTTTCTCCAGCAGGAATTCCGAGAACTTCGCAGCTACGGCGGTCTCCACCACGCCCTTCACTTCCGAAGAGACGAGCTTGTCCTTGGTCTGCGAGGAAAATTTTGGGTCGGGCAGTTTCACCGACAGGATGGCGGTCAATCCCTCGCGCGCATCGTCGCCGGTGGTCGGCACCTTCTCGCGCTTGGCGATGCCTTCCTTTTCGATGTAGTCGTTGAGCGTGCGCGTCAGCGCGGCACGGAAACCCGCAAGGTGGGTGCCGCCGTCTTTTTGCGGAATGTTGTTCGTGTAGCAGAACATCGACTCGGCGTAGGAGTCGTTCCACTGCATCGCCACTTCGACACCGATCGCACCTTCCTGCAAACGGAACCAGAAAACTTGGTCGTGGATGGCTTGCTTCGATCGGTTCAGGTGTTTGACGAACGCCTGCAAGCCACCTTCGTGCTGGAACACCTCGGCCTTGTCTTCGCGCTCATCGATGAGTTCGATGCACACGCCGCTGTTGAGAAACGACAACTCGCGCAATCGCTTGGCGAGAATGTCGTAGTCGAACGCGATGTTGGTAAAGATGGTCGCGCTCGGCTTGAAGCGCACGCTCGTGCCCTTGCGATCGGTCGTGCCGACTTCAGCGAGAGGCGCGACGGGTTCACCGAGACGGTATTCCTGCTTGTAGAGCTTGCCGCCGCGATGGATCGTGAGATTGAGCACGTCGGAGAGCGCATTGACCACTGACACACCGACGCCGTGCAAACCGCCCGACACCTTGTACGAGCTGTCGTCGAATTTGCCGCCGGCATGCAGCACGGTCATGATGACTTCGGCAGCGGAGCGTCCTTCCTCGGCGTGAATATCCACTGGGATACCGCGGCCGTTGTCTTCGACGGTCACCGACTCGTCAGCGTGGATAGTGACCACCACGCGGTCGCAATGACCCGCCAACGCTTCGTCGATCGAGTTGTCGACGACCTCGAAAACCATGTGGTGCAGACCGGTGCCGTCGTCGGTATCACCGATGTACATTCCCGGGCGTTTTCTGACAGCGTCGAGGCCCTTTAAGACCTTGATTTTACTGGAATCGTAGACGTCTGCGTCGGTCATGCGAAAGCCTGCTGGGAGGATGCGGAATTATACCCGACTTACCCTGCCCTGTTCCACGTGAAACACGTGTTCTGGCTGGCCGAACAATCGGTAGTCACGCTCGAGCGCGGTCACCAGAATCTGGGTCTGCAACGCCTGGACCCGGGCGATAAAACGCCCCAGCCGCTCTTGATCCAGTTCGGCCGAAGGGTCATCGAGCAGCAAGGTCGGCCGCAGGTCGTGCTCGGCTTTCAGGAACTCCAGTTGACTGAGACTCAGCGCCACCGCGGCCAACTTCTGCTGACCCCGAGACAAAATCTCGCGGGCTGCCTTGCCCCGAATCCGCAGGCTGACATCGGCGCGGTGAGGGCCCACATGAGTCACCCCCCGATCACGATCGCGTGAAAGCGAAGCGGCCAGTGCGTCGATCAGGGGGGCCGACTGATCCCAGCCGGCAACGTAACCAAGCGAGACCTCTACGCCGAGCAAGTCCTCGGTGAGGGCCGCCCAGTACGGTTGCAGCGCCGCCAGAGTACGTTGGCGGGAGGCCGACAGGACCTCCCCCTCCTTGGCGAGCTCATGGTCCCAGGTGTCGAGGGAATCGAGACCTCGTTTCAGGGCGGCGTTGCGTTGCAACAGCGCCCGCTGGTACCGAGCCCACGCCAAAGCGAACGGTGGTTCCACGTGGAACACAACCCAGTCCAACCATCGGCGGCGCCGGGTAGCACTGTCTTCGATCAGCTTGTGTGCGTCC
>RGWK01000294.1 GCA_010029775.1 Gammaproteobacteria bacterium | reverse complement strand
GTGTGAGCACACTGTACCACCTGTGTCACAAGGGCTGGACGGACGTGGTGCTGCTGGAGCGATCCGAGCTCACCGCGGGTTCCACGTGGCATGCCGCAGGCCTGCTGCCGCTGTTCAACATGAGTTACACGGTTGGCCAGCTGCACAAGTATTCGGTTGATCTCTACAAGCGGCTGCCGGCGGAAACCGGCCAGGACGTGAGCTTTCACGTCACCGGCAACCTGCGCCTCGCCACCTGCCGCGATCGCATGGACGAGTACTACAAGTACTGCGGCACGGCCAATACGATCGGCGTGCCCTTTGAGGTCATCAGCCCGAGCGACGTCAAGAAGCTGTGGCCGCTGATCGATTTGGGCGGTACGGCCGATACGCCGGCGATCATCGGCGCGCTCTACCACCCGGATGACGGACACATCGCGCCCGCGGATCTGACCATGGCGCTGCGCAAGGGAGCGCGGGCGCTCGGCGCGGAAATTCATGAGCACACCGAAGTCACTGCGGCGACTCGCACGCCTTCAGGCGAGTGGCGGCTGACGACCAACAAGGGCGAGATCATCGCCGAGCACGTGGTCTGCGCCACGGGCAACTACGCCCGCCAGACGGGACGCATGTTCGGGCTCAACGTGCCGGCCATCCCGGTCGAGCATCAGTACATCGTTTACGAAGAGTCCGCAGAACTTCGTGCCTACCGCGCGGCGGGCGGACGCGAACTGGCCGTGCTGCGCGAATCCGACAAGTCGTATTACCTGCGCGAGGAGCGCATGGGCTGGATTTTAGGGCCCTATGAAGCCGGCGCACCGGCACGTTTTGCCGACGGCGTGCCCGATTGGTTTGGCAAGAGCCTGTTCGAGGGCGATCTCGATCGCCTGCTGCCGCACGTGGAAGCCGCGCAGCGCCGCGTTCCTGCGCTCGAACACTGCGGCATCAAAGATATCGTCAACGGCCCCATCTCCTACACGCCGGATGGCAGCCCGCTGATTGGCCCCGCCTGGGGCGTGCGCAATCTTTGGCTCAATGAAGGCCATAGCTTCGGTATCACCGCTGCGGGCGGTTCGGGTTGGCAGCTGGCTGAGTGGATCGTCGAGGGTGAACCCGGCATAGACATGCTCGCCGTCGATCCGCGGCGGTTTGGCCCCTACACCAGCAAGCGCTTCGTGGTCACGAAGAACGAGGAGACGTACCGTAACGTCTTCACGGTGCACTACCCGGATGAGGAACGCCCCGATGGGCGGCCGCTCAAGACGAGCCCGATCTACGATCGTCTGAAGAGCATGGGCGCCGTATTCGGTCAACGCTACGGCTGGGAGCGAGCAAACTGGTTCGCCCCCGCCGGCGTCGAGGCGCGCGACGAGTGGAGCTTCCGCCGCACGAATTATTTTGAGCACGTGGGCAACGAGTGCCGGCGTCTTCGCAGCGCTGTTGGCGTCATCGACCTTACGCCGTTCACCAAGCACATCGTGCGCGGGCCAGGGGCCGAAGCTTGGCTCGATGGCCTCGTCGCCAACAAGGTGCCGACGAAGGTCGGGCGCATGGCGCTGTGCCACGCCCTGACACGCCGCGGCGGCATCCGCAGCGAGTTCACCATCACCAAACTCGCATCCGAAGAGTTCTACGTCGTCAGCGCAGGCGCTGCCGAGCGTTACGACAGCGACTATCTGCAAAAGCGTCTGCCCAGCGACGGCTCGGTACAAATGAGCAACATCACGATGCAGCGTGGCTGCTTCGTCGTGGCCGGGCCACGTGCGCGTGATGTGCTTGCCAAACTCACCGACACGCCGCTCGACAACGCCGCCTTCCCCTGGCTCACCGGTCAGGTCGTGGAAATCGGCATGGCCACCGACGTGTATCTGCTGCGAGTGAACTTCGTCGGCTCGCTCGGCTGGGAGCTGCACTTTCCGATCGAGTATGCGCATCACCTTTTCGAAGCGCTGTTCGCGGCCGGTGCCGAGTACGGCATCGGCATGGCGGGCATGCGCGCGATGGAATCGCTGCGCATGGAAAAGTCCTACCGCATGTGGGGCAGCGATCTGACCCGCGACTACACGCCGTACGAAGCCGGGCTCGATCGATTCGTGCGTCTTAACAAGGGTGATTTCATCGGGAAGGCCGCTCTCGAGGCGCAACTGGCGGCCGGTGTTCCCCACCGCTTCGTCACGCTCGAAGTGCACGGCGTCACCGATGCCGACCCGCTCGGCAACGAGCCATTGTTCGATGCCCAGGGCAAGATGGTTGGCCGCGCCACTGCGGGGTGTTATGGCCACGTGCTTGGCAAGAGTCTCGCCATCGGCTACGTGAAACCCGAGCATGCAGCGATTGGTACTACCCTCGAGATCGAGATACTCGGCGAGCGCAAGCAGGCCACCGTGGTAGTCGAATCGCCGTACGACCCGGCCAACAACGACCTGCGCGCCTGAGAGCGGACCCCGCATGAACCGTCAGCGCTTCTCGGGCCTCTCGTTGCTGTGGAACAGCCTCGGCGGCCACCGCAACTGGCGCGAGCAGTGGCGCCGAGCGGCCCCGCAGGCCGAGTACGATGCGGTGATCATTGGCGGTGGCGGTCACGGTCTCGGTACGGCCTACTACCTCGCGGCCGAGCACGGCTACACGCGCGTGGCGGTTCTTGAGAAAGGCTGGATCGGTGGCGGCAATACGGGTCGCAACACGACGATCATCCGCTCCAACTATCTGTTCGACGAAAGCGCTCGGCTCTACGACCACGCGGTCAAGATGTGGGGCGATCTGTCGCAGGTGCTGAACTACAACGTGATGTTCTCGCCGCGCGGCGTGATGATGCTGGCGCACACCGTGCACG
>RGWK01000293.1 GCA_010029775.1 Gammaproteobacteria bacterium | reverse complement strand
ATGTCCTCGTGCGCGCCCGCCCGCACGCTCTCGGTGGGCTGAGGCGGCATGGGCGGATAGTGGATGATGCGCAGCACGCTGTTGCCAAGCTGGACCTTGTCTTCAAAAAAATCAGCCGGCAAGTTCAGTATCGCGGCAATCGCCCGCAGGATGCGTCGTCCCGTGTGATCAAAGGTCTCGAACATCTCGATCGACGCGTCGCGAAAGCCTGGCAATTCGTCGATCCATACGTTGTCGGCCATGTACTTGCGGTAGTCATGACCGGGCGGCAGTTCGCGTCCGACGTGCCAGAACTCCTTCAGGTCATGGTGCGTCGCGCCCTTGGCCGTCTCGATGCCAAAGGGCGTATAGCCACGCGCGCCGCCGCCGCCCCGCACGTGGTAACGACGCTTGGCCTCTTCCGGCCATGCGAAAAACGTCTTGTAGAGCCCCAGAAAGCGGTCGATCAGCGCTTGCGGCATGCCGTGGTCCGTCAGGATGACGAAGCCGTGATGTTCGTAGGCGGCTCCCAGGTCGCGCACGAAGGCCGGAGAGTCCGCCTCGCGCAGGCTTAAGGTCGGGATCACATCGCTCATCGGCGCATTCTGCACCCGATTGCCCCCTACGTTAAGATTTGGCGCATGTGGGATCCACTCCTCCGCTTGCTGGTCGCCTATCTGCTCGGCTCACTCAACGGCAGCCTGTTGCTCGGCAAGTTGCGTGGCGTGGACATCCGCACGCAGGGCAGCGGCAACGCAGGCGGTACCAATGCCTTGCGCACGCAGGGCAAGGCCTTTGCGCTTGGCGTGATCATCATCGACGTGGCTAAGGTGTACATCGCCGTGCGCGCCCTGCCGGGGATACTGTCGCCCGCCGACGCTGCGGGTGCGCCGCTGCAAGGGGCCTGGTTGCAGGTGGGCTGCGGGTTTGCGGCCGTTGTCGGCCACGTGTACCCGATCTTCCATGGCTTTCGCGGCGGCAAGGGGGTGGCGACGCTGCTCGGCAGCCTGCTTGCGCTGGCACCCGTGCTGCTGATTGGTGTACTTGCGGTCTGGCTCGTCATGATGATGGTGTTCGGGTACGTGGGTCTCGGCTCAATGGTGGCGGCTGCTGCGTTGCCGGTGCTTGCGTTTTGGGCGGGACGGGCCGGTTGGGTCGCAGCGCACACGGTTGAGCCGCTTATCGTCTTTGGCGTCGCCTGTGGCTTGTTCGTGCTTTGGACCCATCGCAGCAACATCGCGCGCATGCGCCAAGGCACCGAGCCGCGGGCCCGAAGCCTCTGGCTGCTCGGGCGCTGGCGTGCATGAGCACGCTGCTCGAGCAGGTCTATCGCACACTAGCGACCGGCCAGACGCTCTCGGGCGAGGCCCTCGCACAGGGTCTGGGCGTGACGCGCAGTGCTGTGTGGAAGGCCATCGAGACTTTGCGGCAGCTCGGCTTATCGATCGAGGCGCAAACTCAGCGCGGCTATCGACTGACGTCCCCGGTGCAACCTCTCGATGCTGGCATGCTGCGTACGGCTCTGCACCGCGTGGCTGATCAACTTCACTCGCTCGAGGTGCGTTGGTCCGCGCCGTCGACGAACGCGGAGTTGCTCGCCACGGCTGCGCCTCTTGTTGGGCAGTTCAACGTCTTGCTCGTCGAAAACCAGTCGGCGGGCCGGGGTCGCCGCGGCCGCACGTGGCGCTCGAGCTTGGGTGACAGCCTTTGTCTGTCGGTCGCGACAAGCTTCGATCCGACACCGCGCGATTTGCCTGCGCTCACGCTTGTGATCGGGCTTGCCGTGCGTGCGGCACTGCAGCGCTGCGGCGCTTCGGGTGTCGGACTGAAATGGCCGAATGATCTTGTTCTTGCTCAGCAGGACGAAACCGGGCAGAGCGTGCTCGCCAAGCTTGGCGGCATTCTGGTCGAATTGCGCGCCGAAGCCGCAGGCCCCGCGCACGTGGTGATCGGCCTTGGCCTCAATCTGCGGCTCGACGCCGCGACGCGCAGCGAGATCGCGTCCACTGGCAATCTCGCCGGGGCACTGGCCGACTGCGGCGTCGATCCGCAGCAGCGAAATACGCTCGTCGCCTGCATTCTTGAGTCGATGTTGCAGGAGATCACTCGTTTTTCTGCGCAGGGTTTTGCGCCGTTTCGCGCGGCATGGGGCGAGGCCGATGCATTGCGCGGCGAGCCAGTGCGCGTGTCGGGTGCGGGCGCAGAGCGTACGGGAATCGCAATGGGGATCGATGCGCAAGGTGCCTTGCAGCTGCGTACGCCTGAGGGTGAGCTGATCAGCATTACGGCGGGTGAGGTCTCGGTGCGCCGGAGCGGATCGTCGTGACGCGCGAGCAAGTTCTGCTTGTTGATCTTGGCAATACGCGCATCAAGTGGGCGTGGTTGCGCGCCGATGGCACGCCGGGGCGGATGCTTGCTGCGGAGCACGCGGGCTGGAAGGCCACAGACTTTGCCAAAGAATTATTTGCTCGGCGTTCGTCCGGCACCAAGATCGAAGTGCACGTGGTCAGCGTTGCCGCTGCGCCGGTAAGGGCAGCGCTGCGCAAGGCCGTGTGCTCAGTGACCGGTCGCTGGCCACGGCTGGTGCGAAGCGTCCGCAGGCTTGCGGGCGTGCAGAATGGCTACCGCGAGCCGTGGCGGCTCGGTGCCGACCGGTGGCTCGCGCTGCTCGGTGCGCGGGAACTGCAAAAGCCGGGCAGCGCGGTGTGTGTCGCCGACATCGGCACCGCGCTGACCATAGATCTGCTTGATGCCGAGGGTGTGCATTGTGGTGGCGCGATTGTGCCCGGCCCGCAACTCATGACCGAAACGCTGCTGCGCTCGACCGGGGGTATCCGCCGT
>RGWK01000292.1 GCA_010029775.1 Gammaproteobacteria bacterium | reverse complement strand
GTGGAGCGGCAGCGTGCAGGTGCTTGGAGCAGCGGTCGGCGTTCATGCAAAGCGTGTTGCCTATGTGCCGCAGGCCGAACAGGTTGACTGGAGCTTCCCTGTTTCGGTGGGTGAGGTGGTGATGATGGGTCGCACGCCAGCGCTCGGGCCGCTCGGTCGACCTGGGGCTGCCGATCACGCTGCGGTTGCGGATGCGCTCGCGCGTGTTGATATGGCCGATCTTGCACAGCGACAGATCGGCGAGCTTTCGGGCGGCCAGCGCCGCAGGGTCTTCTTGGCGCGCGCGATCGCTGCTGATCCGGAGATCTATCTGCTCGACGAGCCTGTCACCGGTGTTGACCCAACGACGCAAGAGAAGATCATGAACATCCTTGATGCCGAGGCAGCGCGTGGTCGCACGGTCGTCGCCACCACGCACGATCTCGCCTGCGCAGCACAGCGCTTCCACGATGTGGTGGCCCTCGCAGAGCGCGTTGTTGCCCACGGCCCAGCACAGCTCGTGCTCGATCAAGGGGTACTTGAGAAGACGTATGGCGGCCACCTGGTACCGCTCGCAGGCGGTGGCATCGTGCTGCTTGATGACCCGCACCACTCCCACGGCCAACATGAGGGACACGAATGAACCCGCTTGACGCCCTCCTTACGCCGCTCGGCTACGACTTCTTTGTCCGCGCGCTGATTGCAAGTGCGCTCGTCGGTGTCGCCTGCGCGATCGTTGGATCGTTCGTCGTACTGAAGGGAATGAGTTTCATCGGCGACGCTGTCAGTCACGCCGCCTTCCCTGGCATCGTGATTGCGTATTTGGTGGGCGCCCCAATCATCCTTGGTGGGGCGATCGCAGCCATTGGCACTGCGCTCGGAATTGGTGCGATCTCACGCCGTTCAGGGCTTCGATCCGATG
This sequence comes from Gammaproteobacteria bacterium, assembly GCA_010029775.1. Lineage (GTDB taxonomy): Bacteria > Pseudomonadota > Gammaproteobacteria > Steroidobacterales > Steroidobacteraceae > UBA964. The sequence continues at coordinate 1,919 of RGWK01000292.1, read as the reverse complement.
CAATCATCGGCGTTCTCTTCGCCGGCATGTTTGCACTCGGCGTTGCGATATTCTCCTCAATCCCAAACTATGTTGGTGATCTCTTTCACTTCCTCTTTGGAGATGTGCTTGGCATTAGTGTGGGTGACCTACAAGCACTGACCGTGCTAGTGCTCGGACTCCTGCTCATACTTCGTCTTTTGTGGAAGGAACTGCTCTTCAGCACCTTTGATCCGCTCGGTGCTGGCGCTGCGGGTTTACCAGTTCGACGACTTGATGACCTGCTGCTCATTCTCATCGCGGTGACGATTGTGATCAGCCTTCAGGCGGTAGGGATCGTTCTCGTCGTAGCAATGATCACCACCCCTGCCGCCACTGCGCAACTACTTGTGAAGCGATTCACCGCAATGATTCAGGTAGCAGCGCTCATTGGCGTATCGGCCGCAATCATTGGCCTGTATCTGAGCTACTCGCTCGATATTGCCTCGGGCGCTGCGATTGTGATCTTGGAGACGGCGCTTTTCTTGTTTGCTCTTGCGTTTACATCGATTCGATCACGTCTCCACGCCGCACGTGGTGCCGCTCAGCGCTAGGCGCCGTTAGCGCAATCCGGCGAACAGATCAGATTCCGGGAACGTTGGGGCCGTTGCAAGGCGATGGTCAATGAGTCGGTACTGCTCAAACGCACCGAGATCTAGATAGTCCTGCTCGGTCAACATAAGGAGAGGACCATCGCTCTTGATCTGCGTGGCGTGCGCTTGAATTGCGCGGCGTTTCGCACTTAGGTGACGCGCGATGTCGATGCGCGTAGTGATGATGTCATCGGGGCAGGCCATCGCCGCGCGCCATTGTCGCCACTTCTCTAGATCCTCTGGGGTCGCATCTTTTGGTTCACTCCACCATGACTCAATGCCGCGCGACTCAAGGAGCGCAAGCACCTTGTCGCGTTGTGAATCTGGTGTGCGCACTTCGTAGAGTTTCTTCGGTGTCCACGCCGGGCCCGCTTCGGGCCGCCATGTTGGATCGCCGGCAACCTCCCACGCGCGACGTGCGACACGCGCAGCGGCGATGTGGTCGGGGTGTCCGTACCCACCAAAGTCGTCATACGTTGCGATCACATCGGGTTTCACGCGTCGAATGATTCGTACCAGGTGTTCGGTCGTGCCATCAAGATCGTTAGTGCTGTGCTGGTGGTAGCAGCGTGGATCATCGTTTCCAGGGTCGCCCACCATGCCAGAGTCGCGGAAGCCAAGGTTCTCAAAGTGTGTAACGCCGAGCGCCGCCATAGCGGCGGCGATCTCGCCCATGCGTGTCTCACCGAGTCGGGCGTGCTCCTCTGGAGTATCGCGCTCTGGGATAACGATCTCGCCGAGCTCTCCGCGGGTGCCGGTGATCACATAGGTATCGGTGGTGGCGCTGTGGGCGGCGGCATAGGTGGCGAGGGTGCCGCCCATGCTGATCGTCTCGTCATCGGGGTGGGCGTGTACCGCCATGAGAATCAGTCGTCCGTTGCTATCCATGCCCTGATCGTACGCGCACAGGGCGGAGCGGGTCGGCTACCCTGAACCCACGCGGCACATGGAGCCGCACGAGGGAGGTGCCAAATGGGAGCAACTGATCCGAAGGTCCAGCGCTGGGCACTGATCCTGGGCGCCTCAAGCGGCATCGGCGAGGCCACCGCACGCCTGGCGGCCGAAGCTGGCTACAACATCTGTGGCGTCTACCTGGGCCGCTCCCGGGGCGAGAAGCTCGACGCAGCGATCGCCGCCGTCAAGGCGACCGGCGTCGAGGCCCTCTACATCCGCGGCAATGCCGCCGACGATGAGAAGCGCGCCGAGGTGATTGCGCAGCTTGGCGAGAAGTTCGCCGCCGCCCGCGCCGCCGGCCTCACCCCGCAGCTCGGCATCGTGGTGCACTCGCTGGCCTTCGGCAGCCTGCAG
>RGWK01000291.1 GCA_010029775.1 Gammaproteobacteria bacterium | reverse complement strand
CTCCTGTATCCGACCTGCGACGTGCGTCAGCTGCTGCGCCGCCATGGCGCTCACGCCGTCCACCACGGCACCCTGACACTGCGCCTCGGCGGCGCTGAGGTTGATGATCGGGCCCACATCGGCCACCACCGTCACCTTGTGCAGCGTGATGCGGCGTGAGGCATCGACGCTGAGATCGGCCACCTGTGCGACGTGCCCGGCATGGCTGAAATAGAAGGCGATGCCCAAGGCCCGACCCTTCGGCTGGCGCGAACCCCAGCCGGCTTTCTGAGCAGCGAGGCGCAATACATCGGCGGCACGACCGGTGTTAAGCGCCATGCGATTGCCCGGGGTGAGCCAGCGAGGTTCGCCGAGAACCTCCAACAGGAACTCGAGGTGATTGCGCTTGGCAGCCACGGCCATCTCGTGCAGGAAACTCTGCAGTGCGAAAGCGAACACACTCGCACCGGGTGCACGCCATGCGCCGCACGGTGACGTCCACGGCAACTGGGTGCGGGTGTAGCGAAAGTTCGGCAGGAGCTGCGAGAAATCCTCATCGACGCGCAGATCCCCGCCAGTCACGGGCTTCTTGCCATCGGCAGAGAACGTAACAAGGTGCTGCTGCCAACCGACGGCACGCCCCGCCGTGTCGAGAGCGCCTTTCAGGGCAATGAATCCACCAGCGCGCAAGTAGTCGTTGCGCATGTCATCTTCGCGCGTCCACTGCAGCTTCACCGGGCGATCGAGTCGCGTGGCAATCGCTGCGGCTTCGCAGGCAAAATCGTTGTATAAGCGCCGTCCGAAGCCGCCGCCGAGACGCATCTGGTGGATGACGATGGAAGCCTCGGGGACCTCCAGCACCTTGGCTAAGACCCCCAAGGCCCGATGCGGCGTTTGGGTGGGTGCCCACAACTCCATCGTGCCGTCGGAGCGTTTCCAAGCCACGCAGCTTTCGGGTTCGAGCTGTGCATGCGAAGCGAAGGCGTACTGGTACTGGCCTTCGACCGTGCGCGCTGCAGCGGTGAAGGTGTCATCGACCTTACCCCGATCGGCGAGCGTTTCGGCACCGGGCTGCTTGAGCAACGATCGCGCACGCGCCTCGGTCTCGCGCCAGTCATCTTTGGCCGCGCGCGACTCGTCCCACACGACCTGCAACACCTGACGGGCGCTGAACGCCGCCCAAGTGTTGGTCGCCACGATGGCAACGCCCGGCTTCAAATCACTGAGATCGCCCTTGCCCTCAAGCACGAAGGCGTCGATCACCCCCGGCTGGCGACGCACCACATCGAGATTCGCTTCGCGTACAGTGCCTCCTGCGGCCGGGCATTTCACATAGACGGCGTAGGCCATATTGGGCAGCCGCACGTCGGTGGAGAACAGCGGCTCGCCACTGACGATAGCGGCGTTGTCCACGCCGCCGACGCGGGTGTTAAGCAGACGGTATTGATTGCGCGTCTTGAGCGGCAGCGACTCGGCAGCCGGAACCGGCAAGCGCGCCGCCTCTTCGGCAAGCTCGCCATAGCGAAGACTCCGCTTTGAGGCGTCGTGAAACACCCGACTGTCCTGGGTCCGGCACTCCGCCGCCGGCACATTCCAGCGTCGCGCCGCGGCCTCGACGAGCAACGCACGGGCCATGGCCCCTGCACGGCGCAACGGATCCCAGGTGCGCGGCGTCGCGGTCGAGCCGCCGGCCACCTGCGTGCCGAAACGCGCGGCATCGATCGGCGACTGACGAACTTCGACATCGGCCCAAGCAGCATCAAGCTCCTCGGCGATGATCATGGGCAGCGAGGTTTTAACCCCCTGACCGATTTCCGGTTGGGTGGCATAGATCAGGATGCCCTTGCGGGTGATCTGCAGAAAGGCATTAGGCGCGAAGGCAGCCTGCGCCCCGGCAGTCCCCGTAGCGGCCTGCGCCTCGTACAACGGGATGCCCAACATCAGGCCGCCGCCGGCCAGCCCCGTGTACTGCAGGAACCGTCGTCGATTGAGTCGCTGGGTCATGGATTGCTCCCGGAAACGAGGGACAACTGCCGGTAGGTTTCGGCGCGCTCGGCGTCGCCCGTGGCAGTATAAAACGCGTATAGATTGCGTGCGGCTAGAAAACTGCCCCGACCGCGCAGTGCGCCATTGGCCTGCGGCTGCTCGCCGAGCTCCAGACAGCGCAGATAGCACTCCTCGATGCGCGGCATAAACTCGGTTGCGAGAGCAGGCCTCGCGGAAACGAGTTCGAAGAAAAACCCGCCGAGCACGAACCAAAAATCCACCGCACTCGCGTACTGTGGCAACTCTGCCTGAATCAGTTCGATGCCTTCCTCGAATCGCTGCGCCCGACCAAGGCAGTCAATGGCGTTGAATACGGCCGCATCACGCCACGGCGGCGCGACCCGCGGGCGATCGCGCAGGGCTTCGAGGTACGACGTCACCGCGGCATCACGGTCCCCGGCCTGCTCCTGCTCGCGAGCAAGCTGGTAGCGAAAGTAGGCATCGTCCGGTTGCTCCGAGACGGCGCGCTGCAGCAATGCGAGGTTGCGACCACGCTTATGCTCGCGTTGTGCCGTTGCATACCCGTCGTGCCACACCGTGACTGGCAGCCTGCGTACCGACAATGAATGCACGGGCGTCTCGTGGATACGCCCGCTGTACCGCACGCCCTGCGGCAATACCCGCGAGAGCCAGTCGCTCGCCTGCAAGGGCTGGCCGGTATTGGGATCGGGGTCGAGCAGGCTTCTGACATTCACTGCACCAACGAATGTTGCGGCCTCGTGCGACAGCTGGCGCAATGCGGCGGCGCTGTCATCCAGCCACTCGTCGGCATCAAGCACGACTCGCCAGCGGGCCTTCACGG
>RGWK01000030.1 GCA_010029775.1 Gammaproteobacteria bacterium | reverse complement strand
GAAGGCCCGCTAATGGACGGCATGAACGTGGTCGGCGATCTGTTCGGCGCCGGAAAGATGTTCCTGCCGCAGGTGGTCAAGAGCGCACGCGTGATGAAAAAGGCGGTCGCCCATCTTGTGCCCTACATCGAGCGTGAGAAAAGCGGCGCGGCGCGCAGCAACGGCAAGATCGTGCTCGCAACCGTGAAGGGCGATGTGCACGACATCGGCAAGAACATCGTGGGCGTCGTCCTACAGTGCAACAATTTCGAGGTGATCGATCTTGGCGTGATGGTGCCCGCAGAGCGCATCCTCGAGGTGGCTCGGCGCGAGAACGCGGCGCTGATCGGCCTGTCGGGCCTCATCACCCCATCGCTTGACGAGATGGTCAACGTCGCCCGCGAGATGCAGCGGCAGGGCTTCAGCGTGCCGTTGCTGATCGGCGGCGCCACGACCTCACCGGCACACACGTCGGTGAAGATCGCGCCGCAGTACCGCGAACCTGTGGTGTATGTGAAGGACGCATCGCGTGCCGTCGGGGTGTGCCAGAAGTTGGTCACCCCCGCTCAGAAAGCGGTGTTTGCCGCCAAAGTGGCTGAAGAGCACGAGCGCAGACGCGAGCAGCATGCGGGCAAGAGCATCAAACAGCCCGAGGCGACACTGGCGGCGGCGCGGGCCAATCGGCGTCGCATCGATTGGCAGTCCTATCGGCCGGTGGCGCCGCTGCGCCCGGGTGTGCAGGTGTTCGAGGACTACCCGCTCACGGATCTGCTCGATTACATCGATTGGATGCCGTTTTTCAACGCGTGGGAGTTCGCCGGCAAGTTTCCCGACATTCTCACCGACCCAGTGGTGGGTGAGGCGGCGAGCAACCTCTACGCCGACGCCCGGCGCATGCTTAAGCAGATCATTGCAGGAAACTGGTTGAGCGTACGCGCCGTGCTCGGGTTTTTCCCGGCGCAATCGGTCGGTGACGACATCGAGGTCTACAGCGGCGAGGATCGACGCGAGATTCTCCTGACGCTCAATCATCTGCGCCAGCAAAAGGGCAAGCCGGCGGGTCAGCCGCATGAGTGTCTGGCCGATTACGTCGCGCCACGCGAGAGTGGCGTTCGCGATTATGTCGGTGCGTTCGCGGTGACCGCGGGCGTCGGTATCGAGGAGCACGTCGCGCGGTTCGAAGCCGCCCATGATGATTACTCGAGCATCATGTTGAAGGCCCTCGCTGATCGTTTCGCCGAGGCCGCGGCCGAGCACTTCCATGAACGCGCGCGTCGTGAACTCTGGGGCTACGACAGCGCTGAGCAATTGACCAATCCGCAGCTCATCGGCGAGCAGTATCGCGGTATACGGCCCGCACCGGGCTATCCGGCCTGCCCCGATCACACCGAGAAGGGGAAGTTGTGGCAGTTGCTGGATGTCGAGCGCAACACGGGCATACGCCTGACCGACAGCTACGCCATGTACCCGACCGCCGCCGTGAGTGGCTGGTACATCGCGCACCCTGAGGCGCGTTACTTCGCGATCGGCAAGGTGGATCGCGACCAGGTTGAGGACTACGCGCGTCGCAAGGGCGTCACGCTGGCCGAGGCCGAGCGTTGGCTTGGGCCCAATCTCGGTTACGAGCCGGCGTGAGTCGACGCAGCCTCGGATTCAGTGCTGCGTCTCAGCGCGCGGGCTCCGCATCATCGAGCTGCTTCAGGAAACCGGGTCCGCCCAAGGCGCGCATCTGCGCCATTATTGTCTCGCGACGGCGCTGCACGTAGGGCGAGGGCGATGCGGCCTTGAAGCGTTTCGGATTGGGCAGCACGGCAGCGAGCGTCGCCGCTTCGCGGCGCGTCAGTCGGGCCGCACTCTTGCCGTAGAAACGCTGTGCGGCCGCTTCCACGCCGTAGATGCCGCGGCCCATCTCCGCGATATTCAGATACACCTCGAGGATGCGCTCCTTCGGCCACAGCGTCTCGATCAGCACCGTGAACCAGACCTCGAGGCCTTTGCGCGTCCAGCTGCGTCCTGACCAAAGAAAAAGGTTCTTCGCCACTTGCTGTGAGATGGTTGAGGCGCCGCGTTTACGCTTGCTCTTGGCGTTGTGTTGCACCGCCTTGCGGATCGACTCGAAATCGAAACCCGCATGGAACGGGAACTGCTGGTCTTCCGCGGCAATGGCCGCCATCGCGGCGTGCGGCGAAATGCGTTCAAGAGGCACCCAGCGATAATCGTTGCGATACTCGCCGTTGCCCGCAAACAGCGCCGATGCCCGCTCCGCCAGCATGAACGCCGAGGTGGGCGGTGGCACCCACCGCAGCAGCAGCACGAGCAGCACGGAGAGTGCCGCCGCGCCGAGCAGCACCAGCACGGCCCGCCGCAGTATGCGCAGCAGCAGAGCGAGTGGGCCGCGTTTCAGGCCGTGGCCTCGCGAGTGACCGACAGCACGACGACATCGTCGACCGGCACATCCCCATGGCCGCGGCGACGCGTGGTGGGGACACCTGCAATCGCATCGACGATCTCCATTCCCGAGGTCACGCGGCCAAATACGGCGTAGCCGTAGTTGCCGGGAGAGTGGTTGAGAAAGTCGTTGTCGACGAGATTGATGAAGAACTGCGCCGTCGCGCTGTGGATGTCATTGGTGCGTGCCATGGCCAGCGTGCCGCGGAGGTTCTCGAGGCCATTGGTGGCTTCGTTGCGGATCGGCGGTCGGGTCGATTTCTGTTCCATGCCGGGCGCGAAGCCGCCGCCCTGGATCATGAAGTTCGGGATCACGCGATGGAACAGCGTGCCGTCGTAATGGCCGTCATCGACGTACTTGAGAAAGTTGGCACTGCTCTCGGGCGCCTCTTTCGTGAAGAGCTCCACGGTGAAATCGCCGGCGGTGGTCTTGAAACGCAGCATGTTCGATCCTTCAGTGTGAGGGGGCAGGAAGCCAACGCCCCTCGGTCACCCGTTCGTGGCCGGCGAGGTCGCGGTGGGAGACTACGTGAGCGAAACCCCGTGCGACAAGCCGCGCGCGCAACTTCGCCGCCTGGGTGCTGCCGTGTTCGAGCAGCAATACGCCGCCTGGCGTCAGGTGCAGCGGTGCCTGCTCGAGGATGTGCTGCAGATCGGCGAACTCGTCGGCGCCCGGCGTCAGCGCCTCGTGCGGCTCGTGGCGCAAACCGTCCGACTGCAACACGGGATCGTCTGCGGCCACATAAGGCGGATTGCTGACGATGAGCTCGAACATCTGTTGCGCGAGCGGCGCGAACCAGCTGCCGGCATGAAAGACGACATGGCTCGCTCCGAGACGCGCCGCATTGGCCCGTGCAACGCGCAAGGCAGACTCCGATCGCTCGACGGCATGCACCTGCCACTGCGGTCGCTCGAGGGCGAGCGTGAGGGCGATGGCGCCCGATCCGGTACCGAGGTCGAGTGCACGAAACGGGGTGGCTGAGCATCCATCGAGTACCCAGCGGTCGCCGGCGAGCAGCGCGCGTTCGACCAGCAGTTCCGTCTCCGGGCGCGGCACGAGCACTGCGGCATCGACCGCGAAACTTCGCGACCAGAACTCGCGCTCGCCGACCAGGTACGCAAGCGGCTCGCCAGCGGCGCGTCGCTCTGCCCACTGCTGCACGCGCAGCGCCAGAGCCTCGGGCACGGGCCACTCGGGTTCGGTGATGAGGCGGCTTCGCGGCAGGGCGAGGGCTGCGCAGATCAGCGTCTCCGCCTCGCGGCGTGCGTGCGCGCCGAACGCGCCGAGTGTCGAGGTGGTCGACGCCAGCAAGGCACGCAGCGTGGGGGTGATGGGCGAGGCGAGCATCCGCGAAGTTTGCCACGCAGCGCGTTCTGCTACATTGCGCGCCGTGTCTACGCCCGACGTCCCGCCTGCCGCCGAGTCTTCGGCGCCCATCATTCTTGGACCCACGCTTGAACTGGGCTGGCAGCTCTTCAAGCGCAGTCTGACGCGGTGTCTGCCGATCTCGTTGCTCGCCGTGCTCATCGGTCAACTGCCGGCCGTGTATCTACTGCAGAGCGCCGATCGAGGCCCGCTCTGGCTGCTGCTTAACGTGCTGGCAGCGTTTGCCGGCCTTGCACTGTGGTTGCTCATCATGCAACGCCAGTACACCCTGTTGCACGGCAGGGGCAGCACTCTCGGTAGTGATGTGGGTCAGGTGCTGCGCGCGCTGCCGCGTGCGCTTGCCGTGCTCGTGGTCACGGTGCTGCTGATTTGTGCGGCGTCGCTGCTGCTCGTGGCGCCGGGTGTCTACCTGCTGATCGCGTTATGGCCGGCGTTGACGCTCACAGTGTGCGAGGGCCGGGGCGTACGCGAGTCGGTGGATGGCAGCTTGCAACTCGTTCGCGGGCGATGGGGCGTCGCGGCGGGCGCGTGGGTGATCACCTTGATCGCGGTATTCGGCGTCGTAATGCTCGGGATGGGCGCGGGACTGTTGCTGATCGAGTGGCAACTGGTGACCGGGCTAGCCGTCGGCACGCTGGTCTCGGCGCTGATCCCAGGCTTGATCGGAGCGTTGTTTCCACCGCTCGTCATCGCCTTCGGACTTGCCTTGCACGCGCGATTGCGCGCGACGACTCAGCCGTTCTCGTCGGCCAGCAACTCCGCCTGATGTTCCTGCAATAGCGGATCGATGAGTTCATCGAGCCGACCGTCCATGATGTCTTCGATCTGGTACAGCGTCAGGTTGATGCGATGATCCGTAACGCGACCCTGCGGGAAGTTGTAGGTACGGATCCGCTCGGAGCGATCGCCGCTGCCCACCTGCAACTTGCGTGATTGAGCCTGTGCGGCATCGCGTTTTTCCTGCTCTGCAGCAAGCAGTTTCGCACGCAGCAGTGAGAGGGCGCGGCTACGGTTTTTGTGTTGCGATCGCTCGTCCTGGCACTCGACGACGATGCCGGTGGGAATGTGCGTCATGCGCACGGCGGAGTCGGTTTTGTTGACGTGCTGACCGCCCGCGCCCGAGGCGCGGAAGGTATCGATGCGCAGATCCGCCGGGTTGATCTCGATCGCATCCAGCTCATCGAGTTCAGGGAGGATGGCGACGGTCACTGCCGAGGTGTGGATGCGACCCTGTGCTTCGGTGGCCGGCACGCGCTGCACACGGTGTGTGCCCGACTCGAACTTCAGCCGTGAGAACACACCGCTACCGATGACGCGACAGATGACTTCGCGGAACCCGCCGTGTTCACCCGGATTCTCGCTGATCGTTTCGACCTGCCAGCCGCGTCGCTCGGCATAGCGCGCGTACATGCGCAGCAAGTCGCCGGCGAAGATGGCGGCCTCGTCTCCGCCGGTGCCGGCACGGACTTCGAGGTAGATGTTGCGCTCGTCCCGAGGATCCTTCGGCATCAGCAGTCGGCGCAATTCGAGTTCGCCCGCCGCCAGTGCCTCTTCGAGGCGGCTGACTTCCTCGGCGCCGAGTTGACGCATCTGCGGATCGGCGTCGGACGCGAGCTGCGCGGCGGTCTCCCGTTCGGATTCAAGAGTCCGAAAGTCGCGGTAGCGTTCGGCGAGGGGCGTCAGGCGCGCGTATTCCATGGACAGTTCGCGAAACTCGTTCGACCCGCCCGCCGTGGACGGGTCGGCAAGCAGCCGGCCGACTTCCTCAAATCGGTCGATGCTGCGGTCGAGTCGTTGGCGAATGGAAACTTTCATCGCGGCCTTGGGCGTCCGAGCACAAGCTCGGGGAGCGGCGATTCTCCGGGCGATGCCCGTGCCTGACAAGCCGCCGCGATGTTCGGGCAGCGGATCGCTTATAGTGACGAGCACGATGCGACCGCGATCTACAGTCAGTTTCGGGGCGGCATGGCTCGCGAGTGGGCTGCTGGCGGCTGCGGCACTGGCACAGGCGCCGCAACCCGCGGGCGAGGAGGCCGCGCCTGCGCCGCGCGATTGCCGCAGTGTTGCCGAGGCCGAGGTCCAGGCTGCCGCCCTCGATCGCGATCCGCGTAGCGCCGCGCGCGCCGTGGAGATTGCCCGCGCCTGCCACCACCATCCCGCGGCGTGGCAGGCGGCTGAACGCTTGCGGGAACTCGATCCGGAAAATGTCGAGGCCCTGCGCCTCGTCGGTTCCGTGGCGCTTGAAGTATGGCGGATCGACGCCGCGCGGCAGGTGTTCGCCGAGTTGCTCGCCAAACCCGATGTCGAACCCGATCGGGCGCTCGCGGACCTGCTGCCGGAGCTTGCTGGGGGGGACACGCTGGTCGGCGCCTGGGCGGTTTTCAAATCTTCGCTCGATCGCTCGAGTCTCTCGGCGCGGCACCTCATGACGCTCGCCCGCATGGCTTGCGATGTTGACGATCTGGGGGCCTGCCGCGAACTCATCGACGCGGCACGCGCCAAAGGCGGTGGCAACGATGCGGGCTCGATTCGGCTCTCGGCTGCCACTTTCGCGGCGTTGGGTGATGACGCGCGGGCGCTCGAGGAGGCCACGCTGCTCGCACAGGGGGATCCGCAGAACCATCGCTTCGCGCGCATTGAGACGTTGATCAGTCTCGGGCTGAACGCCGATTCACCGCACGCCTGACCGCGGATCGTGGCGCAGGCGAGGCCGTGTACTACCTCTCCATCATCGCTGAGCGCGAGGGGCGCAAGGATGTGGCCTTGCAGGGCTATCAGCGTCTCGTGCGGGCGGGCGCCGGTCTTTCAGCGCGTGCGCGCGCGGCGCACTTGTTGCTCGAGACGGGGGATCGGGCGGCAGCCATGAGACTGTTCGACGAGTTGCTCGATCAGGGTCGCATCGATGCGATCGAGATCGAGCTCGCCCGCTCTCGGGCACTCGCGAGCGCGGGACTCGCCAACGAGGCCATCATCGCGGTGGATGCTGCGTTGCAACGTTTCCCCTCCCATCCGGAGCTGCTTTATCAGCGCGCCGTGCTGCTCGACTCTTCCGGTCGTTCGCGCGAGGGCATTGCCGTGTTCGAGCAGTTGCTCGCGCTGCGTCCCGGTGACCCCAACATCAGCAACGCGCTCGGCTACACGATGGCCGATCGCAAGCGACAGTTGCCACGCGCCGAGGCGCTGATCCGCGAGGCGCTGGTGCTGCGGCCGGATAATGCCGCCTTCCTCGACAGTCTGGGTTGGGCGCGGTACCGACGCGGTGATCGTGCCTCGGCGTTGCCCGTGCTCGAGCGCGCTTGGCGTTTGTCACGGGAGCCCGAGATTGCCGCTCATTGGGGCGAAGTGCTGTGGCGCAACGGCGAACGCGACCGTGCCCGCGCCGTCTGGGCTCGTGCCTTGCTCCTCGCGCCCGACTCAAAGCCGCTGCGCGAGACCCTCGAGCGGTTCACGGATCGACGCCGCTGAGTCGCGGGGCCACCCTGGTGCCGAGCCAGTTGCGACGACAATCAGCGCAGTGGGCCGCAATGCTCGCGGTGCTATGCCTGTTGTCGGCGTGCCGCAGTCTCGCGCCGAGCGCGTTACCTGTCGACGAACTGCCTGCCCATTGGCCGGAGCGGCGCGCGGCTCTGCAGGGCTGGCAACGGTATGCCCTCGAGGGTCGTGTGGCCGTGCAGGCGGGTGATGAAGGCTTCACAGCGGCTTTGCGCTGGGCTCAGACCGATGAACGCAGCACCCTCGAGTTGCAGGGGCCGCTCGGTGCAGGGGCCGTACGCTTCGAACACTCGCCGCGGCAAGCGCCGATTGAGACCGCCGCGGCGCGCCAGGCACTCGAGTCGCAGTTGGGTTTCGCTCTGCCGGTCGAGTCGCTGCGCTACTGGCTGCTTGGCGTGCCCGACCCGACGTTGGCTGCGGAGGAGTCCGTGCTCGAGACCAGCGGTCGCCTTGGGGCGCTGCTCCAGGGCGGCTGGCGCATCGATTACCCGCGTTACGCCATGGTGGCCGGGAGTCGGGTGGAGCTGCCCGAGACGCTCGAGATCCGGCGCGAATCGGTGCGCCTGCGGGTGCGGATCGCCCATTGGGAGGGAAATCGCTGATGGGTGGCGCGAGCGCACTGCGATGGTGGCCGGCGCCGGCCAAGTTGAACCTGTTCCTGCACGTCACGGGCCGGCGGGCCGACGGCTATCACGACCTGCAGACGTTGTTTCAGATCATCGATCTGTGTGACGAACTGGCGTTCGAGGTCGACCGCTCCGGCGTGATCGTCCGCGTGGACGATGCCGCTGCGGCGCCCGGTGCGCTCGCGGCGATTCCCTCGTCGGAAGATCTTTGTGTGCGGGCAGCAACGCTGCTGCGGGCCAAGGCGGGCGACCCTGCGCTCGGGGTGCGCATCCGGCTGCGCAAGCGTATCCCGCTCGGTGGCGGCCTGGGCGGTGGCAGTTCGGATGCCGCAACGACCCTGCTTGCGCTCAATCGCCTCTGGGGCTGCAACGTTCCCGTAGCGCAGCTCGCCGAGCTCAGCCTGACCCTCGGGGCCGATGTTCCGGTGTTCGTGCAGGGGGAGTCGGGTTTGGGGGAGGGGGTGGGCGAGCGGCTGACCCCTTTGAACCTTCCCGAGCGCTGGTTTCTGGTCATTCACCCCGGGGTCTCCGTGCCCACGCGCGAGGTCTTCCAGGCGCCTGAATTGACACGAAATTCCCCCATCCTCACAATACCGGCCCTTTTGGCGTCAGGCGGTCGCAACGACTGCGAACCGGTGGTTCGCAAGCGCTATCCGCCAGTCGCTGAAGCTCTCGATTGGTTGGGGCGGTTTGCGCCGTCCCGACTCACCGGCACCGGGTCCTGTCTGTTCGCCAGCTTCGAGTCGGCGGCCGCGGCAGAGCGGGTGGCGGGACGAGTGCCGGATGAGTGGCGTGTCTGGGTGGCGAGAGGCTTGAGCCGCTCGCCCTTGCAGGCGCTGCTCGCCGAGTGATTTGATCGAGACACCGCATCAACTGCTGGGGTGTCGCCAAGTGGTAAGGCAGCGGGTTTTGATCCCGCCATTCGGAGGTTCGAATCCTTCCACCCCAGCCACTTCGGTGACATCGCGGCTTTTTCGGGAGAGGCCCGCTTGGACGGCGAGACAATGGCCCTGTTCACCGGCAACGCAAACCCTGCGTTGGCCCAGGAGATCGCGCGTCATCTGATGGTGCCGCTCGGGCGATGTGTCGTGAGCCGCTTCAGCGACGGTGAAGTCAACGTCGAGATCATGGAGAACGTACGCGGCCGCGACGTCTTCCTGGTGCAGCCGACCTGCCCGCCGGTCAACGATCACTTGATGGAACTTTTGATCATGGCTGATGCCTGTCGCCGTGCCTCGGCGCGCAGCGTAACGGCGGTGGTGCCCTACATGGGCTATTCGCGGCAGGACCGCCGGCCTCGGGCCACGCGTTCGGCGATCTCGGCCAAGCTTGTTGCCAATATGATGGCTGAATCCGGCATCAATCGGGTGCTGACGGTCGATCTGCATGCCGAGCAGATCCAGGGTTTCTTTGATATTCCTGTCGATAACGTCTACGCCTCGCCGGTGTTGCTCGGAGACGCCTGGCGCCAGGGCTACGCGAACATGATCGTCGTATCGCCAGACGTCGGCGGCGTCGTGCGGGCGAGGGCGCTCGCCAAGCGCCTTGATGATGTGGAGCTCGCCATCATCGACAAGCGTCGGCCGCGACCGAACGAATCGAAGGTGATGAACATCATCGGCGAGGTCGCGGGCAAGACCTGCGTGCTCATCGATGACATGGTCGATACCGCGGGCACGCTGTGCCTTGCGGCACAGGCGCTGAAGGACGAGGGCGCGGTCAAGGTGGTGGCCTACATCACCCATCCGCTGCTGTCGGGCTCGGCGGTCGAGAAAATTTCCAAATCGGCGCTCGATCAGTTGGTGGTGACCGACACCATCCCGCTGTCGACCCAAGCCAAAGAATGCGGGCGGATCCGGCAACTCACGGTTGCCGGGCTGCTTGGCGAGACGATACGGCGAATTAGGGACGAAGAGTCCGTGAGCTCGCTGTACGTCGACTGAGTCCGTTCTGGTCGCGGAACGGAATGACATCAACCAGGAGCATAGTGAAATGAAAATCTCGTTCGAACTGGCTGCGGAACTCTCGCTGTCGCTCAACCACGAAAAACTGATCACGCTGATCGAGGACGAAAAGTTCTACTCGACCATCATTGGCCTCAAGGTCGGTGATGAGGTTCAGCCTGCGATCGTCAAGGATCTGCAGATGCACCCGGCGCGTAACCAGGTCCTGCACCTCGATCTGCAGCGCGTGCTGGAGAACGAAAAGATCCGCATCCGACTGCCGATCCACTTCCAGGGCGAAGCGGCAGCACCTGGCGTGAAGACGCAGGGCGGCATCATCTCGCACCGCATCGCCGACATCGAAGTGCAGTGCTTGCCGAAGGACCTACCCGAAGAAATCACGCTCGATCTGTCGCAGATGAAGTTGAACGAGACGAAGTACGTCTCGGACATTCCGCTGCCGGCGGGCGTGGTCGCCACGGCCGTGGTGCAGGGCAAGGATCAGGTGGTCGTCTCGATCCACAGCCCGCGTGCCGAGGAGCCGGAAACCCCGGCCGCCGAGGCGGCTGCGGCTGCAGCAACGGCCGCTCCGGCGGCGGGCGCCGAGGCCAAGAAGGACGAGCCGAAGAAGGACGCCAAGAAGTAACGGGCGTGATCGGTTCGCGTGCCTTGCACGGCGCGTTGAAGGAGGCCGCCCTCGTGGCGGCCTCCGTCTTTGCGCGGTGCGGCAACGCCAACGCAGCAGTGAGGGCAGGTGGTGGCTGAGGCAGCGATCCGGCTGGTTGTCGGGCTCGGCAATCCGGGCGACAAGTACGCGCGCACGCGTCACAACGCCGGGTTCTGGTTCGTTGACGAACTCGCTCGTCGCCACGGTGGCAGTTTTCGCCTCGAATCGAAACATCAAGGTGAACTCGCGCGCATCAACGTCGGTGCAGTCGGTGGGGCCTCAGCGGAACTGTGGCTGTTCAAGCCCACGACCTACATGAACAAGAGTGGCGGCGCGATCGCGTCCCTCACGCACTTTTACAAGTTGCCCGTTGCCGGCACGCTGGTGGCGCACGACGAGCTCGATCTGCCGCCTGGCGTCGCGCGGCTGAAATGGGCGGGCGGTCACGGCGGGCACAATGGTCTGCGTGACAGCATTGCGGCGGTCGGCGCGGAGTTCTGGCGGTTGCGGCTCGGCATCGGCCACCCCGGACACCGCGATCAGGTACTTGACTACGTGCTGCAGCGCGCCAATGCGGCAGACGAACAACGCATCAACGAGGCCATTCTCAGGGCTGCAGATCTGCTGCCCGTATTGCTCTTCGAGAGCGCCGAGAAGGCCATGAACCGATTGCATACACAGGATCAGTAAATCATGGGAATCAAGTGCGGTATCGTCGGCTTGCCTAATGTGGGCAAGTCCACTTTGTTCAATGCGCTGACGCGCTCGGCGATCGCGGCGGAGAACTACCCGTTCTGCACCATCGATCCGAACGTCGGCATCGTGCCCGTTCCCGATCCGCGGCTCGATCAACTGGCAGCGATTGTGAAGCCCGAGCGGATCGTGCCGACCACGGTGGAGTTCGTCGATATCGCCGGCATCGTCAAGGGAGCCTCGACGGGCGAGGGTCTCGGCAACAAGTTTCTCGCCAACATTCGCGAGGTCGATGCGATCACCCACGTCGTGCGCTGCTTCGAGAACGACGATATCGTGCATGTGTCCGGGCGTATCGATCCGCTCGCCGATATCGAGATCATCAACACCGAACTCGCGCTCGCCGATCTCGAGACCGCGGAGAAGGCGCTGCAACGCGCCGAGAAGGCCGCCAAGGCCATGGACAAGGAAGCGATCAAGGCGCGCGACATCATCCGTCGGGTGCGTGACGCGCTGAACGAGGGTAAGCCCGTGCGTGCGCTCTCGTTCGATGAGACCGAGCGTCCGGTGGTGCGTGAGCTGCAACTGCTGACCTTCAAGCCGGTGCTGTATGTGGCGAACGTGCAGGAGTCAGGCTTCAGCAACAACCCCATGCTCGAGGCCGTGCAGAAACTCGCCGCGAGCGAGGGCGCCCAGGTGGTTGCCGTGTGCGCTGCCATCGAGGCGGAGATCTCGCAGCTCGAAGATGCCGATCGCGCCGAGTTTCTCAAAGATTTGGGGCTCGATGAGCCCGGTCTTAACCGCGTGATCCGCGCGGGCTACGCGCTGCTTGGCCTGCAGACTTATTTCACCGCGGGCGAAAAGGAAGTGCGTGCGTGGACGGTGCGCAAGGGCGCCACCGCGCCGCAGGCTGCGGGAGTGATCCACACCGATTTCGAGCGCGGCTTCATTCGCGCCGAGGTCATCGCTTTCGATGATTACGTGACGCTCAAGGGCGAGCAGGGCGCCAAGGAAGCGGGGAAACTCCGGCTCGAGGGCAAGGAGTACATCGTCCGCGAGGGTGATGTGATGCACTTCAGGTTTAACGTGTAACGTCATGATCGAAGGGTTTCTCGTGTCCACCGGCATCGTGGCCCTCGCTGAAATCGGCGACAAGACACAGTTGCTCGCGCTCGTGCTGGCGGCCAAGTATCGACGGCCGGTGCCGATCATCCTCGGAATCTTTGTTGCGACCTTGCTCAATCACGCCGCGGCAGGGTTCGTTGGGGCGTGGCTCGCTGCCTGGCTCGGCGAGAATCTCTTGCGCTGGATCCTCGGCCTGTCGTTCATCGCCATGGCGTTCTGGATGTTGGTGCCCGACAAGTTCGACGACGAGGACACAAAACCCGCGCGCTTTGGCGTGTTCCTCTCCACGCTGATCGCATTCTTTGTGGTGGAGATCGGCGACAAGACCCAGATTGCCACTGTGGCACTGGCCGCCAAATACAGCTCGCTCATTGCGGTGGTCGGTGGCACTACGCTCGGGATGATGCTGGCGAACGTGCCGGCCGTGCTGCTTGGCGAGGCGGCTGCCAAGAAACTGCCCATGCGCCTCGTGCATGGGGTCGCTGCAGCGATTTTCGCGGTCCTTGGGCTGCTGGTGCTGCTGCGCATCGATCAAATACTTTAATTTGGTTCCTTCTTTGCCTCGTTGAGGTGGCTCTGGCTTATCCTATCCCTATGTCAGCACCGCGACTGCATGTGCCTGCCGTGCCTGCCCGTCCGGGCGAGGCACCGGATTTCAGCTACGTTCGTCTCTCGCCGGCGGGCGCCATTCCCTGCCTACCCATCGATGCGCCGGTCAGCGCGACGGTTCCTCTCGCCGAGGAGTTGATTCGGGTTCTGGACGATGATCATCAGGCTGTGGGGCCGTGGAATCCGCAGCTTGAGCCCGAATTGCTTCGTCGCGGTCTGCGGATCATGTTGCAGACCCGCGTTTTCGACGATCGCATGCAGCGTGCGCAGCGCCAGGGGCGCATCACGTTCTACGTGCGCTCGCTCGGCGAGGAGGCAGTGTCGGTGGCCGCAGCGCTCGCGCTCGCTGATCGCGACATGCTGTTCCCGTCGTACCGCAATCAAGGATTGTTTCTCGCGCGCGGGCTAACTCTCGTCGAGTTGATGTCGCAGTTGTTATCGAACACGCACGACATGTGCAAGGGGCGGCAGTTACCCGTGATGTATCACTCGGTGGCGCAACGACTGTTCTCCATCTCCGGCAATCTCGCCACGCAGTTTCCGCAGGCCGTGGGTTGGGCCATGGCGGCGGCCATCAAGGGCGAGGCGGATATCGCTGCGGCCTGGATCGGCGAGGGCAGCACCGCGGCAGCGGATTTTCACCATGCCTTGACCTTCGCCAAGGTCTACCGGGCTCCCGTCGTGCTCAACGTAGTCAACAATCAGTGGGCCATCTCCACGTTCCAAGGCTACGCCGGCGGTGAGCAGCGCTCGTTCGCCGCGCGTGGACCGGGCGTCGGTCTTGCCGGTCTGCGTGTCGACGGCAACGATTTCCTCGCCGTGTACGCCGCCACGCGCTGGGCCGCGGAGCGCGCGCGACAGGGTCACGGGGCGACGCTCATCGAGCATGTGAGTTATCGCGCTGGCGCGCACTCGACGAGCGATGATCCGTCAAGGTACCGGCCGCGTGACGAGTTCCATGACTGGCCGCTCGGTGATCCGATCGATCGCTTGAAGCAGCACCTGATCGCACTCGGCGAGTGGGCTGACACTCGACACGCCGCGTTGCTGCAGGAACTGGAGGACGAAGTCAGCGCCGCCTGGCGCGAGGCAGTGGCCTCCGGCACGCTCAACGAAGGCCCGCGGCTCGACCCGGCGCTGATGTTCGAGGATGTCTTTAAGGAACTGCCCCCGCATCTTCGCGAGCAGCGTGACGCGTTGCTCGCTGAACTCGCCAGTCCGTGAGCGTGCTGCCATGCCGTCGATGAACATGGTTCAGGCCCTGAATTCCGCGATGGATGTGATGCTGTCGCGGGATCCGCGCGTCGTGGTGCTCGGCGAGGACGTCGGTTATTTCGGTGGCGTGTTCCGCGTCACTGACGGACTGCAAAGCAAGCACGGCGCGCACCGCGTGCTCGATACGCCGATTGCCGAGGGCGGCATCGTCGGTGCCGCGGTGGGCATGTGCGTGAATGGCTTGCGCCCGGTCGCCGAAATCCAGTTCGCCGACTACATCTATCCCGCCTACGATCAGATCGTGAGCGAGGTCGCGCGCTTGCGCTACCGTAGCGCCGCCGCGTTCACAGCGCCGCTCACCATCCGCACACCCTGCGGCGGCGGCATACGCGGCGGACAGACTCACTCGCAAAGCCCTGAAGGCGTATTCGCGCACGTGAGTGGCATCAAGACGGTGATGCCCTCGAACCCT
>RGWK01000290.1 GCA_010029775.1 Gammaproteobacteria bacterium | reverse complement strand
GCTGCTCGTCGGCATGGTGGGCGCATCGCTGCTGTTCGGGTGGCTGCTGAGTGGACGCTACTCGCATCTGCGGCTTATCCAGACGATCCAAGGCGCGGCGGTGATCACCTTCGTGCTGAACGTGTTTGCCCTGTGGAAACAAGAACCCCGCGATCGCACGCGCGGCACCGCGACGGCCCCACAGCAAAAATTCAGCAGAGTCTGGCGCGACTTCACGGCGGCCCGACCCACACGCCGACTGCTGGCGACAGTCGGTTTCGGCACGGCCGCATTCAGCATGCAGGATGTGCTCCTCGAACCCTACGGCGGCGCCATCCTGCACATGGAAGTGGGCGCAACGAGCCTGCTGACCGCCCTGTCGGCGGGCGGCGCACTGTTGGCCTTCGGCGGCTCTGCCAGAGCATTGCGTCGCGGTGCCGATCCTTTGCGAATTTCAGCACTCGGCATTCTCGTCGGCGTCTTGGCCTTCGCCGCCGTGGTGTTTGCCGACCCGCTCGGCTCGCCCGGCCTATTTCGCGTCGGCGCCGTGCTGATCGGCTTCGGTGGTGGGCTGTTTTCGGTGGGCACGCTGCTCGCTGCCATGGGTCTCGAACGCAGCGATAACGGGCTGGCGCTCGGCGCTTGGGGTGCGGTGCAAGCGACCGGTGCAGGCCTTGCGATTGCCCTCGGTGGCGCCGCTTGCAACCTGATCGGCGACATGGCCGTCCGCGGCGAGTTGGGACCTGCCCTGGTCTCGCCGGCCACCGGCTACCTGTTCGTGTACCACGTCGAGATTGCGCTGCTGTTCGCCGCGCTGGTAGCGATGGGCCCGCTGGTCAGGCGCAACGCGGCGTCTGGCCTCGCCACGGACCGACAGTCATTGGGACTTGCAGAGATGCCTGGTTGACAGGTTTTGGTTGATAGGGACGTTGAGTGATCGATTCATTGAGGGAGTGAGCACATGACGAACAATTTTCTTGAGTACACCGACACGGCGCAGATCGCGCTCTACGGTTTCTGGATTTTCTTTGCCGGCTTGATTTGGTACCTCCATCGCGAGGACAAGCGCGAGGGCTATCCGCTCGATACCCACCGCGTCGATCGCAACGGCAATCCGGTACAGGTCGAGGGCCTGCCACCCGTCCCGTGTCCGAAAACCTTCCGGCTCGCCGACGGCAGCACGATTCAAGCACCGAGCGCCTCGCGTGACGACCGTCGGCCGGTGGCCGCCCGCCAGGTCGGCTGGGATGATCGCTATGGCCCGGACGTCGGCGCTCCGCTTGAGCCCACCGGCGATCCGATGGTCGATGGCGTTGGGCCTGCCGCCTATGCCGAGCGCGCCGATCAACCCGAGCGCATGGTCGATGGCACGCCGATGATCGTGCCGATGCGTTCGGTGAGCGGCTGGAGCATCGCCTCGCGTGACCCGGATCCGCGGGGCATGACCGTGATCGGCCTCGACGGCGCGCAAGCCGGCGTGGTCCGCGACGTGTGGGTGGACAAGGCCGAACCGCAGATCCGCTACCTCGAAGTTGAACTTAGCCCAGGCGGGCGCCCCGTGCTGCTCCCGTCGGGATTCGTGCGCTACGACGCCGCGGGTCGCAAGGTGAAAGTGGTCGCGATCACGGCCGGCCAGTTCGCTGGCGTGCCCTCGATCGCGAGCAGCACGCAGGTCACCAAACTCGAAGAGGACCGCATCACGGCCTACTTCGGCAGCGGCCATCTGCTCGCCGTGCCCTCGCGCAGCGAACCGCTGATCTGACGCGCATGGCGACGCGCGCAGTGTTCAGCGAGCACGACAGCGAACCCGTTCGCGGTCTGCCTGCGGTCTTGCCGGAAGGCGAGCGTGTGTTGTGGCAGGGGGCGCCGGACTGGCGCTCCCTCGCCCTCAACGCGTATCACGTGCGCACCCTTGCGTATTACTTTGGTGCGATCGTGCTGGCACGAGGCATCTACCTCGTCAGTACCGGCAGTTCGATCGGCGATGCGCTGCAGGGTTGCGTGGGCCCAGCCGTGTTCTCCCTCATCGGTCTCGGTCTGCTCACGGGCGTGGCCGCACTCGCAGCGCGCAGCACGCTCTATACCATCACCAACCGACGCATCGTGCTGCGCCAGGGCATCGCGTTGTCGAGTTCGCTGAACCTGCCACTCGTCAAGTTGCACTCGGCAAACCTACGACATCGAGGCGACGGCTCGGGCGACATCGCTCTGGTGTTGCTGCCCGAGGAGCGAGTGAGTTATCTCTGGCTGTGGCCGCACGTGCGCACCCTGCGCATGACACGACCGCAGCCAATGCTGCGCAGCCTGACCGACGTGCAAGAAGCCGGTCGCATCCTCAGCCGCGCCTTCGCCGCCGTGGTCTCGCGCAGTCATATCACCGTCGATCAAGCCCAACCGCAGCACAGTGCGGGCGTGGTGGCCGTCGAGGGACAGGCGTGACCACGCAGCGTCATGATTTTCCACGACCCATGCTGTTTGCTGCGGCCGCCCTAATCGTTGGCTCTTTGTCCGTTGCCGTCATCGGCACGCTCACACGACCAGACCCGCTTGAGCTGCGGGCCGATCAGATCGTCGCCGCCTACGACATCCGCTTCGTCGATCAGTCCGATGGTGGACTGACGGCGATGCTCGCCGATGGCGAGGTGCTCGCGCGAATGAGTGTTGAAGAGTCGGGTTTCGCACGCGGGATCCTTCGCGGCCTGGGGCGAGGTCGCAAACTGTCGGGCGCCGCCGCGGACGAACCCTATCGTCTGGTCCGCACCCGTGATGGTCGCCTCCTGCTTGAAGACGGCACCAGCGGTGTCAGCATCGAACTCGGTGTGTTCGGCTCCGACAATGCCGAAACCTTCGCGCGTCTCTGGCGTGCCGGAGATGCCCTCAAGCCAGCGCGCACCGGAT
>RGWK01000289.1 GCA_010029775.1 Gammaproteobacteria bacterium | reverse complement strand
GCATCGTTGTCGTCACGTTCACGGATGCGGCGACCCGTGAACTGCGCTCACGAATTCGGCGGCGGCTGCGGGAAGTGCTCGAGGAGTTGCTGAAAGGTACCTCGAAGGACCCTGCCACTCAGGCGATTCGCTCAAGCGGTATCGACCTCGACGAGGTCATACGTCGGCTACGCCTCGCACTGGCGGCGTTCGACGAAGTCGCCATCTCCACCATTCACGGGTTCTGTCAACGCGCCCTGCGTGACAATGCTTTCGAGGGCGATGCGCCTTTCGATGCCGACATCGTCCGCGATCCAAGCGATGCACTGCTTGAAGTCGCAACCGACTTCTGGCGGCGGCATATCGATACCGCTGCGCCGATCGTCACCGCTGCGCTCGATGGCGAGCCCGTACAGCCTGAGGATCTGGCCGACCTGCTCTCGCGTCTTGCGCGCCATCCGCAGTTGCGGGTCCTGCCCGAGGCCACTGCGACACTGGATGCCGCCACTCGGAATCTCGAGTCGGTCTACACGAGGGCTCTGCAAAGCTGGCATCACGACAGTGCCACCGTGCATGCACTGCTACGAAGCTCGCCGGCGCTGAAGCGTGACAAGTCGAAAGCGCTGCCCATCGAACTTGTCGACTCGCATGCCAGAGCGTTGGAGCGCGCCGTGACAACCGGGTCGGTGCACCCGGCGGTGCTTGCGGCCATGACGGACTTCGCGTACTCGCGACTCGTCGCCCTGACCAAAGCCAACAAACCGACCCCGCAGCACGTGTTCTTTGACCACTGCGACGCCGTGACCGCAGCAATGCAAGCCTTGATTGCCAGCGTGCGGCAGAACTGGCTCGACTACGCGAGTACCGAGTGGCCGAAACTCAAAACCGCACGACGCATGATGACGTTCGACGATCTGCTCGAACGCATGAGTGCGGCGCTCGCCGGTCCGCGCGCAGAGGCGCTGCAGACCGTGCTACGCCGTAATTATGCAGCGGCGCTGATCGATGAGTTCCAGGACACCGACCCGCTGCAGTATCGGATTTTCCAGCAAGTCTTCGCTGTCGCGACGCATTGGCTGATGTATATCGGTGATCCAAAGCAATCGATCTACGGCTTTCGAGGCGCGGATCTGTTCACCTATCTCGAGGCGAAATCTGCGGTCGTGCGCGCGATGCCGCCGCAGATCTACACCCTGCGGAAAAACTTTCGCTCAAGTTCGGCCATGGTCAGTGCCGTCAACACCATGTTTGCGCGGACGCCCAGGGTTTTCCTGCATGCCGGAATCGAGTTCGTAGACTCGAGTGCCGATGGCAGTAAGGCCGCCGCAGCGCCGCTCACGTGTGCACCCGCGGACGAGCGCCCGCCGCTCGTATTCGTCCAATTACCGGCAGGTAACGGCAAGTTCTCTAAGACCCGCTGCCAGCCGCTCATCCACCAGCACATTGCCGCGGAAATCGCTCGCTTGCTGGGGAGCACCCACCGACTCGGCGATCGCGCATTGCAAGCCGACGACATCGCGGTGCTGGTGCGCACGCATCTGGAAGCCACAGCCTTGCAGCAACAGCTGCGCGCCCGCGGCATTCGCAGCGTTCGCCGTACCGAAGAGAGCGTGTTTGCAACGCCCGAAGCGACAGCCCTGCAGCATCTGCTGGCCGCGGCGCTGGAGCCCTCGCGGCCCCAGGCGGTGCGGACAGCACTAAGCACGATGCTCTTCGACTGCGACGCTCATCGACTGGTCGAACTCGATGCGGATGAAGCGGCATGGGAGGCGCACGTCGAGCGCCTGCTGGAGTTTCGCCAGCGATGGCATGCACAGGATTTCGCCGGTGCGTTCCGCTGGTTGATGAGCAGCAGCCTGCTGCGTTCGAGACTGGTGCGGCGCCCTGGTGGCGAGCGTAGCCTGACGAATCTGCTGCATCTTGCCGAGCTGCTCCATGAGGCCGAACGCACGCTACGTCTGGCGCCGGCGGGCGTGCAGGAGTGGTTGCGCATGCACTGCGACGCCCCTGCACGCGGCGTGGATGAACATGTGCAGCGACTCGAACGTGACGATGACGCGGTCAAAATAGTGACCCTGCACAACGCCAAGGGTCTCGAGTACCCGATCGTGTTCTGCCCGTCACACTGGACTGACACCACGGTCAAGGAGTGTCTGTTCCACGATCCTGCCACCGGCCAAATCACCCTCGATCTGACCGCCGTGCCACCCGCGCTGCACCGCCAGCAGGCACACGAAGAACTCGTCGCGGAAGATATCCGCCTGCTGTACGTCGGGATCACCCGCGCCATTCATCGCTGTTACGTGTACGGGGCCAATGCTGCGGATCCGAACAACTCGGCGCTCGGGCGCGTGATCGGCGGGCCCGTCGAAGAGCTGGCCTCGGCGAATATCGGTCTGTGCACGACCGACGACGACGTGTTTTCGCCCGCGGCACGCCTGCCGGAGGATACGGAGTCTCCGGAGTGCCGCGCACGGACCTTTAGCCGTGTGCTGCGTGCCGAGAGACTGGTCGGCAGCTTCACCAGTCTGATCTCCAATGCCAGCGCAGAAGCCGCTGAGGACTACGACGAGCAAGACGAGCCGACGCACACTCAAGCGAGCCCCGCCGACGCACCTGAAGGCACGATCTTCCGGCTGCCCGCCGGCGCCGCGACCGGCATCGCGCTGCACTCGGTACTGGAGAAGCTCGATTTTGTAGCGCCCGCTGCGCTCGAGGCCCTCGTGGCGAGCGCATTCGCACCCTTGGCTCTGCCCTCCGAGCAACACGCCACAGTGTGCCGACACTTACGTGACCTGTTGGACCACCCACTGAAAGCCGAAGACAGACTCATTCGCCTCAGCGACTTGCCGATGCGGGCACGGCTCAACGAGGCCGCGTTCTTCTATCCGACGCGCGCCT
>RGWK01000288.1 GCA_010029775.1 Gammaproteobacteria bacterium | reverse complement strand
CCGACGTGTCGATACTGCGCTGGCGATTGGCGAGACCCGCAATCACCACAGTTTCGCCACTGCGCAAGTTCACGTCGGTCACGGAACGGCGTTTCAACAAGCCGGGTATTCCGGCCACACGCTGGGCGTTATCCACCTGACTGAGCTCGGTTTCGACTCGGACGTAAATGACGCCTTGGGCGTCAGCCACCGGTTTGACATCGAGAATCACGCCGTATTCACGAAACTCAACGTCGGTAGCGCCGACGCTGTTGGTGACGGGCACGGGGATTTCGCCTCCTGCGACAAAGCGCGCTGCCCCGCCGCTGCGGCAGCTCAGGCGCGGCTCCGCCACAAGAAGCGCCTCGCCTGACTCCTCCAGTGCACGCAGACGCGAGTCGAGCACCGTCGACACGCCAAGGTAGGCGCGCGCTGCCGTTCGAGCGGGTAACGGATCGAAGGCGGACTCGGGAATCGGGTCGGTCTCCGAGCGCACTCGGAATCGATCGTTGTGTACGAAGTCGGCGATCACCCCGGCGCTCGGGCCACTGATCTCATCCCGCCAGCGAATGCCCAGCTCGCGAAGCTGCCCGCGGCGGAACTCGACGATGCGCACGTCGACATGGACCATGCTCTCCCAGCCGAGTTTGCCCACGAAGTCGATGACCACGCCCGGAAACAGGCCCGCAATGGCTGCAGCGCGCTCGCGCGCCCGGGTATCGGCGCTGTCGCCTTCGAGCAAGATTCGTTGGCCGGCGAGTCTTGCTTCAACGCCCTCGACTCCCTGCAACATGCCCTGTACCGCTCGCAACGTGGCTTGCAAGTCGCTTGCCGTAACCACGACTTCGATTCGGCGTTGCGATCCATCGCGCAACCACAACTGCAGCACCGTACTGCCGGGTGCCTGACCGATAAGTACGATTTGCTGCGCACTCACCGGCGCCGCCGACAAGACCTTGCCATTTCCGACGGCGATGCGCGTGGTGGCCAAATCGAGTACACGACTATCGCCGACAAACAGACTGATCGGCGCATCATCCAGCAGCCAACCCGCGGGCTCCGCTACAGCACCGAGGCATGGCACCACACACAAGAGAATCCACCGAAGGTATTTCATGATCGCCCTCTGTCGTTGGCCCGTATCTTTGGTGCTCTTGGCTCAACTGCCCGGAAACCAATGGCGGGTCTTACCCGGGGCTGCCTCGCCCCCCACCACAACTTCGATGCTGTGGCCGCGCGCGCGGCGCGCCGGAGGAGTCGATGTCGAAGTGTCGGCGGTGCACGCACTCGAACCTGCACCTCGCGAGGCGAGACGGGTCGGGTGCACATCGGACTCGCCGCGCAACATGGGGATCAGCTCACCGATGCGCAGCGCAATTGCCAACTGCGCCTGCGAACTGACCTCATCGACCGGAACGGTGACGGCACGCGCACCGCCACGCAGCCGGGCCGCAAGCGTCGGATCCGCATTCTGCAGCAGGTGGGTGGCGACAAGCGGTTCCCCTGCGCCGAGCGGAACGAGCAGCGGCTTGCCCGTGGCGCGAGAAATATCCGCCGGACGGAACGCACCGCGCGGCACGAACGCCGAGGGCACAGCGCGACGCGCAAGGTCAGCGACCTGCAGATTACGGCCCGCTTGCAGATCACGCGCCGCCACCAGCACGGGAACGGGGCTGTAACGCTGCTCCCAGCTCTGGCGTACGGTGGCGGTGCTCTCGACGAGATAACGCCGCGCGCCAAAGAACGCGAGCGCCCCACATACGACGGCGACCAGCAACAGCAGTGCGGAGTTGTTGAATCGGAGCTTTCCCATCATGCGTATCCCCAAGACACTCACACCACGAGCAGCCACTGCCGAAATGCTGCAGCCGCCTTCACCACCGCCCTCAGCAATTGCTCGGCGGGGGCGACGTCATCGACCCACGGCACGACGAGCAGCAATACGACGAGCAGGCACACCAGCGTGAACTCCGCCATCACTTGGCCGCGCGCCACAGACAGCGAGCCGCTACGGGACATGGGAGGAGACCTGCGCAATCACCGTGCTGCCCCGCGCCGCCGGTACTACGACCACTTGCATCTGGCGGTCGGCGCGGCTCGCCCAAAGCACGGCCCCCGGTTGCGTCTGTGCACGAAACGCTGGGCTGACCGACCAACCGGCTGCACGCAACGCAGACTCCACCGCCTTCAGAGCGCTTGGCACCGAGCCCGTCGCGGCGAGCGAGAACGTCTGCGCACCCACCGATGCTGCACCCTGCTCCACGACACTCAACAGCGCGAAGGAACGCGGCAGTCCGAACGGCAGTCGTGGTTGCGGCGCCACGGGGCGGCGCAGATCGCGCACCGCCATGTGCACCTCGGTCTGCTGGGCATCGATCGCCTTCAGCGTGACCGTTTCGTGCAGGAACCCGACCTGCCTGCCGAGGATCGTTCGCCGCGACGTTTCGACGTGCATCGAAGGCCCCGCTGCCGCATCGCCCCACTCGCGCAGCAACGCCGCGGCGAGCACTGGTTGCGGCAAAGAAACGCGGATGGCCCTCGCATGCAGCGGCACTCCATTGACTCGGAAGTTGAATTCAGCCGCCTCAGGAGCGTGCCGGGGCGCCGCGCTCAAGCACTGGGGTGGCACGACAGCGAGCGACATGGCCGAGGCGATCCAGCGTGCACTCGCCCGGGCTTGGAATCGGCTTAACACGGGCGACTCCTCAAATCAGTGGGCGTAGTACCGACCAAACGATCCTCGGGCACGACATCAATATCGATACGACCGATACAGAGTTGCGCGAAGGCCGGCTCGAGGAGGGCAATTGCATCCGTCACGGTTTGCATAGGCTCGGTCCACTCGCGCAAGGACCCGGTAACCGTGAGTCCGGCGACTCGTGAGATGGCAAGCTCGCGATC
>RGWK01000287.1 GCA_010029775.1 Gammaproteobacteria bacterium | reverse complement strand
GCTCGCGCAGCTCCCGGCTGCTGCGAATTCCGACCGTGGCGAGCAGCGCCTCGGCCCGTGGGCCGAGATTGCGCAGATCACAGATCCGCAGCTGAAGCTTGCCCGCAGCGAGCCGGCGCCGAACTTTGGCGTTGCGCTCAACCATCCTTGTCGACGGCGTCGGCGCCCCCGCCCGCCTCGGCCTGCGCGGCCTCGAGGAACCGCATGATCTCCTCAGTGAGATCTTTCGTTCCCGCACCCGTTGCGCCGGAGATTAGAAACCACGGCCCCTTGTGGCGCAGCGCGCGAACGATGGCCTTGGCACGTTGTTCGGCCTCTTTCTGGGGTAGCAAATCGGCCTTATTGAGCACCAGCCAGCGCGGCTTCAGCGCGAGGTCTTTGGAGAACTTCTTGAGCTCCGCGACGATCGAGCGCGCATCACGCACGGGGTCAGCCTCGGGGTCCGGCGGCGAGATATCGACCAGATGCAGCAGCACCCGCGTCCGCTGCAGATGCTTGAGGAAGCGAATGCCGAGCCCCGCCCCTTCCGCTGCGCCCTCGATGAGCCCCGGAATGTCGGCCATCACGAAGCTGCGATGCTCGCCGCAATACACCACACCCAGGTTCGGGTGCAGGGTGGTGAAGGGATAATCCGCCACCTTCGGGCGCGCCGAGGAAACGGCGCGGATCAAGGTCGATTTGCCGGCATTCGGCAGGCCGAGCAGCCCGACATCGGCAATGACCTTCAATTCAAGCTCGAGCAGGCGCTTCTCGCCCGGCAAACCGGGGCCAAACTGCCGCGGCGCCCGATTGGTGCTGGTCTTGAACTTGGCGTTACCCCAGCCGCCCTTGCCACCCTGCGCGACCTGCAGCACATCACCGTCGCGAATCAGATCCCCCAACTGTTCATGGGTCTCGGAGTCGCGCACGATCGTGCCGACCGGCACCGGCACATAGAGATCATCGCCACCACGCCCGGTGCAATCGTTACCGCTGCCGCTCTCGCCCGATTCCGCCTTGAACGTGCGCTCGACACGAAAATCTGCCAGCGTGTTGATGCCGAGAGTCGCCCGCAGGAACACGCTGCCGCCGTGGCCGCCGTCGCCCCCGTCCGGCCCGCCGAAGGGCATGAATTTCTCCCGGCGAAAGCTGAGGCAGCCTCGGCCACCGTTGCCGGCCTGCACCCGCACGCGGGCTTCGTCGACGAATCTCATGAGGCGATACTCTGCCGCAAATCAACCCTTGAACCCAAACAAAAACCCCGGCACTCGGCCGGGGTTTGCATGCTCCTGCCTGGACAGGCCGGATCAGTCGGCAATGACGTTGACGAACATCTTCTGGGCCGCGCCGCGACGCTTGAAGGCCACCTTGCCATCGGCCAGCGCGTACAGCGTGTGATCCGTGCCGATGCCCACGTTTTGACCCGCACGGTACTGCGTACCGCGCTGACGAATGATGATGTTGCCCGCTGCTACCTGCTCGCCGCCAAATGCTTTGACGCCGAGTCGCTTGCTGTGGGACTCGCGGCCGTTCTTGGTACTGCCGCCTGCTTTTTTGTGTGCCATGTCTCGTGCTCCGCTCGATCAGCCGGCGCTGATGCCGGTGACTTTGATTTCAGTGAATTGTTGACGGTGGTTCTTCATGCGCAGGTAATGCTTGCGACGACGGAACTTGACGATGCTGACCTTGTCGCCCTGACCATGGCGCTGCACCGTCGCCGACACCGACGCGCCCGCGAGCTTGGGTGCACCGACCTTGACCGAATCGCCCGAACCCACGAGCCGCACGTCGTCGAACTTGACCTCGGCGCCCGGCTCCGCGGTGAGCTTCTCGATGCGCAGCACGCTGCCTTCCTGAACCCGATACTGCTTGCCGCCCGTGGCGATGACCGCGTACATGATGAACTCCACCCGGAAAAGGTCGCGCATTCTACTGGCGCACCCCCCGCCGGTCAAACCCGCCGTGACGCTCCAAAACGTTGGCCCGGCAAGGGCTTAGCCCTGCCCGCACCCACGGAGCCCAGCCCCCTGGGCGATGGCCGCCCTGCGCCCCGATCCGCCATTGCCCCCCAGCGGATGCCCGGTTCGGCTAGGATGCGCGCCGATGACTACACTTGCCACCGTGAAAGACTTGGTCCGCGCCGATCTCAGCGCGGTGGACGCCGTGATCCGGGCCAGCATGAAGAGCACGGTCGGCCTTGTCGACCAGGTCGCCGAACACATCATCTCGGGTGGCGGCAAGCGGCTGCGTCCCCTGATCGTGCTGCTCTCCTCGCGGGCCTGTGGCTACCGCGGATCCAGCCATATCGATGCCGCCGCCTTCATCGAGTTCATCCACACCGCTACCCTGCTCCACGACGATGTGGTGGATGGGTCGTCGCGCCGGCGCGGGCGGGATACGGCCAATGCCGTCTACGGCAATCAGGCGAGCGTGCTCGTCGGCGATTTTGTTTACTCGCGCGCGTTCCAGATGATGGCCGCGATCGGCTCGCAGCGGGTGATGGAGATCATGTCCGAGGCGACCAACGTCATCGCCGAGGGCGAGGTGCTGCAGCTGATGAATGCCGGAGACCCGGACACGACCCAGCAGCGCTACCTGGAGGTGATTTATCGCAAGACAGCGAAGCTGTTCGAGTCGGGTGCTGAAGTCGCCGCGGTAATCGCCGGCGCAAGCCCGAGCCAGCAGAGGGCCCTCGCCGATTACGGCAAGCACCTGGGCACCGCGTATCAGTTAATCGACGACGTGCTCGACTACCGCTCGAACCCTACGGAGCGGGGCAAAAACCTGGGCGATGACCTCGCCGAGGGTAAGCCGACCCTGCCGCTCATCCAGGCACTGAAAAAGTCGACCGATGCCGGCATCCGCGATCTGATCCGCAATGCCATCGAGCATGGCGGCCTAGACCAGCTGGAACTCATCGTCAGCACAATT
>RGWK01000286.1 GCA_010029775.1 Gammaproteobacteria bacterium | reverse complement strand
CGTCTCGCCTTCGAGTTCGAGCGCACCGCGAGCCGACTGATCGAAATGCAGAGCGAGGAATATCTGGCCAGCGAACACCGCGCCTGATCTGCGGCGCCTGGAACGCGGCACCTGGAACGCGGCGCCTGAGGCGCTATACCCTGCGGCGCCGTCAGTTCAAGGCAGGCGATCCCGGCACATGCGAGGCCGCCTCGCCAAACAATTCCGCCGTGTCTACGGCATCGAAGCGCCAGGGCTTGTGGCAGAACTCACAGGTCACCGTCACAGCCCCCTGCTCGCGGATGATCGACTCAACCTCGGCCGAGCCCAATGAGCGCAGCACCGCAGTGACCCGCTCGCGATCGCAACGACAGCGAAATTCGATGGCTTGTGCAGCGAACAGCCGCAGATCGAGACCTGCGAACGTGCGCCGCATCAACTCGTCGGGCGGTCGCGCGAGCAGCTCGTCGGCGACGAGCGAGTCGAGCGCTGCGCTCGCAGCCGCATAGGTATCCCAGGCGAGCGTCTCGCGGGCCGACTCGGCTGCAGCCGCATCGGCCGAGGCTCCGCCACTCTGCGCGCCGCCCGCCTGCGGCATGCGCTGCACAAGCACGCCGGCGGCACCCGCGGCATCGGCGGCTAATGCGAGTCGGGTCGGCAGCTGCTCGGAGTGTGCAAAGTAGTGTTCAAGGGATGCGGCGAGAGACACGCCATCGATGGGCACGACACCCTGGTATCGGGCCGAGCGCTTGTCGGCCTCCACCGTGACGGCGATCGTCCCCTCACCGGCCAGCGCGGCGAACTCCATCACCGTCTCGTTCATCGGGATACGCGCCGCATCGAAACGCGCCACCGCCCGCACCTTGAAATCGTGCGTGCACTGCGCCACCAGCAAGCGAACGGCACCATTACCCTGCAGCTGCAAGGTCAGCTCGCCCTCGAACTTCAGCGTGGAGGCCAGCAATACGCTGGCAACGACGGCCTCGCCGAGCAGCGTGCGGACCGCGGGTGGATAGTCGGCGTGCTCGCGCAAGGCCAGCCACGCAGGACCCAAGCGCACGAACTCGCCGCGCACCGCCTGATGTTCGACGGCGAACCGACGGACGCTGTCGGAGAGTGTGGACTCAGCCGGCAAGCTTTTTCTTCAGCAACTCGTTGAGCTGCGCGGGATTGGCCTTGCCGCCGGTGGCCTTCATGACCTGGCCGACGAAGAAGCCGAACAACTTGTCCTTGCCCGAGCGATAGTCGGCGAGTTGACCGGGGTTGCGCGCCATGACCTCTTCGATCGCCTTCTCGATGGCGCCGGTATCGGTGATCTGTCGCAGGCCCTTCTGCTCGATGATCGCATCAGCCGATTCGCCGCTTGCCCACATCGCTTCGAAGACGTCCTTGGCGATCTTGCCGGAAATCGTGGCATCAGCGATGCGTCCGACGAGCGCAGCCAGCCCGGCGGCATCGACCCGCGAAGCCGTGATCTCAAGGCCGTCCTTGTTGAGGAAGGCGGCCAGATCGCCCATCACCCAGTTGGCGCACAACTTGGCCTCACCGCCGACCTGCCGGACGACGGCTTCGTAATACGCGGCCAGTTCGCGGCTGGCGGTGAGCACGCCCGCGTCGTACTCGGAGAGGCCGTACTCGCGCACGAATCGTGCGGCCTTCTCATCCGGCAACTCGGGGAGCGAGGCCCGCACGCCATCGATGAACGCGGCATCGAGCACCACCGGCAACAGATCCGGATCCGGGAAATAGCGATAGTCGTTGGCCTCTTCCTTCGAACGCATCGAACGCGTCTCGCCCTTGTCCGGGTCATAGAGACGGGTTTCCTGCACCACCTTGCCGCCCGACTCGATCAGCTCGATCTGTCGCTCGATCTCGTAGTTGATGGCCTTTTCGACGAAGCGGAACGAGTTGAGGTTCTTGATCTCGGCCCGGGTGCCGAATTTCTCCTGGCCTTTCGGGCGCACGGAAACGTTGGCATCGCAACGGAACGAGCCTTCCTGCATGTTGCCGTCGCAGATATCGAGGTAGCGCACCAGGGTGTGGATCTTTTTCATGTACGCCACGGCTTCCTTCGCCGAGCGCAGATCGGGTTCGCTAACGATCTCGATGAGCGGCGTGCCGGCACGATTGAGGTCGATGCCGCTCGCGCCCGGCAGGCCCTCGTGCATGGACTTGCCCGCATCCTCCTCGAGGTGCGCGCGCGTGATGCCGACGCGCTTGCGACTGCCGTCATCGAGCAGGATGTCGAGCGAGCCCTCTGCGACGATCGGCAACTCGTACTGGCTGATCTGGTATCCCTTGGGCAGATCCGGGTAAAAGTAGTTCTTGCGCGCAAACACCGAGTGCGGGGCGATACGCGCACCGATGGCGAGCCCGAAACGCACGGCCATGCGCACAGCCGCGCCATTCAACACTGGCAACACGCCGGGGTAGCCAAGATCGACGAGATTCGCCTGCGTGTTCGGCTCGGCGCCATAAGCGGTGGCGGAGCCCGAAAAAATCTTCGAGCGCGTCGCGAGCTGCGCGTGGATTTCGAGGCCGATGACGGTTTCCCATTCCATGGCGGATTCCTCAGGCAAACGCCGCCGGCACGCGCAGGTGCCAGTCGGTTTCCATCTGGTAACGGTGCGCTGCGTTGAGCATGCGTGCCTCGGAAAAATGCGGCCCGATGAGCTGCAAACCCACCGGCAAGCCGCCGACGAAACCGCAGGGCAGCGACATGCCCGGCAGACCCGCGAGGTTGGCACCGATGGTGTAGATATCGTTGAGGTACATCGTGATCGGATCGTCGCACTTGTCGCCGATACGAAACGCCGGGGTCGGCGAAGTGGGCCCGAGCAGCAGGTCGCACTCGCCGAAGGCGCGTGCAAAATCGGCGCTGATCAACTGACGCACCCGCTGTGCCTTGAGGTAATAGGCGTCGTAATAACCGGCCGAGAGCACGTAGGTGCCGGTCATGAT
>RGWK01000285.1 GCA_010029775.1 Gammaproteobacteria bacterium | reverse complement strand
TCGGGACGCCACGGCGTGACGCCGGCGTCGTGGGAGAACACCCACACCGGTGACGGCAGACCGGCGGCCAATGCGTGCTCAACCTGGCTGACTCGATGCGCACGCAACGCCTCAACCAGTTCGCCAGTGATTGCCACCACCCGGTGGCCTTTGGCGCCGGTTTTGCCGTCGGTGACCACCAGCCCAACCCGAGGGCTGTAGCCGATTGAGCGACGCACCACGATCGAATCGCCGGTCAGGTCTTGCCATTGGAGGCCGACCACTTCGCCGCGTCGGGCGCCGAGCACTGCGGACAGTTCGAGGTACAGCGCTAGCCGATCCGGCGCAGAATCCAGAAGGCGCAGCACCGACTCCGGGTCGGGTGGCGCAACCGGTTTCTTCGGTGGGGACGGTGCGCGTGCAGCGGTAAACGGGTTGACGACCGCCCATTCGTAGCGACGGGCCATCGTCCACGCCGACGACAGCACCGTGTGCAGGCGTCGGATGCGATGCGGCGACCAGCCTGTCTTTGCGAGTTGCCGATACAGCCCTTCAATTACCGACGGCGTCACCTCGGCGATCGGCCGATCTAAGAACTCGGTCGGCACCCGTTCGATCACCCGTCGAGCGTCCATCTCGAACGTGGCCGACAGTTCCGCCTGGAGGAACCATTGGGCGGCGAGTTCGGACACGGTCATCGCCAAATTTTTTGTGGAACCACCCAGCTCGAGCAGCAGCTCGGCGCCGACTTGTTGAGCTTCGGTGCGTGTGGCGCCGCTGCCGGTCCGTTTGCGGCCGGCGTGTTGGACGATCACGCGCCAACGTCCGGAGGGCAGTTGCTGCAGGTGCACGACCGGCAGTTTGCACCCGGCAGGATGGGCCGTCAACCGGGCTGCCGTTACACGCGTTACACGACACGGGTCGGAGAAGGCGGAAACCCCTGCCCAGATTTGCTGTCTGAGCAGGGGTTTCGTGTTGCAGCCCGTACGGGATTCGAACCCGTGCCGCCACCTTGAGAGGGCGCGTTTCTTGGTGTTTTTCGTTTGGATGGATCGCGTTACCGCAGGTCAGAGGCCTGTCGGGTGTGGTGGTTTTTGGTGGATCGTTACACGCCGTTACACGAATCGACGCTGAAAAGCAGCAACACCCCCCGCCGTTGGGGGCCCGGCGAGGGGTGTGCGCTCTGCGGCAGGCGGATGCCGCGATCTAGTCGGACAGGTCGCCCCAGTCCTCAACAGCCGTTCTTGGGATCGAGAACACGCCGGTGCAGTTCCCGGACGAGTCGACCGAGTGCGCCACGACGAGGTGCCGTTTCGTTTTGCCGATCAGCACCTCGGCGGCGGTCAACTTGATCGGATGCTTGCTCATGCGACGTATTCCTTGCCTCGCCAGATGGCGCGCCCGTTGGCGATGTGGATGATCTCTTTCGCCCAGGTGCCGTCGGCCTGGACGGTGACCACGGCGCAGCCTTGCTGCCATGCTTCTTGTCGTTGAATCGGCCGGCCTCGAACGTCAGCGCCACCCCGCACGGACGGGACTGCTCCGTCGGTGCGGCATAGGCAGCCGCACGACCAAGCGTTCACGGTGATCGGTCCGCCCTCGAGCTCAAACGTTTCGTAGTGGTCTTGAATTCGGTGGATGTGGCCTTGCACGTACGACTGGCGTTCGTTCTTGGCGACCGCCGAGACGGTGAGGCGTTCGCCATGGATGGCGTACAGCGGTGTGATGCGGTCGGACCCGGCGGCAAGTTTGACGCGACCGGCCGGGTAGCCGTCGTGGTAGGTGACGCCGAGGTCGTCGAGACGCAGTAGGTGCTGCATGGACAGGACCGGCCACGATTCGGGTGCGTTCGCTTGCCGGAGCCTCATGGCGGCCATGGCGTTCTTGGTGACCGCCACGCCGAGGCGTGCGTCGTGGTTGCCTTCCAACAGTTCAATGCGGGTGCCGGCGGGGGCTTCGGTCTGTTGTTCGGCCAGGTAGCGGTGCAGCCGGTCGAGTGCGGGCTGGGTGGTCATCACGAACTCCGGCGCCACAAGGAACTTCGACGACCATTCGGGTGCGTCGAACGAATCACCAAGGTTGATGATGCGTGCGGGCTTGGCGTCCCGAATGATTTGCAGCGTGAGTGCGATGGCCCGGTCGTCGTGGAACGGGTCGAGGTCGCCGTTCTCGTAGCGCCGGTAGCCGATCTGCGGGTCGGGTGCGATGACGATGCAGTGTTCGGCGCTGGTTGTCTTCGGGGCTGGGCGTGGTTGTGCTTTGACCGGTGCGGCCTGTTGCACGACCGGCCATTGCGGGCCTTCTGCCCAGTGCGGCGACAGTTGCACGCCGGCCATGTCGACGGTGTGGGCTTCGCGTGGGCTTCGCCTTCGGCGTCTTTGTAGAAGCCTTGCCACAGGTTGATCTTGGCGACCTTGCCGACGTCGTCGACGTCGATGCCGTTCCGCTCGAGCAGCTCGGCGATCTTGCCGAGTGTGGCTAGGCGGTTCGGTTGGGCTTCGGTGTTCAGTGCATCACCGAGAGCCACACGAACAACTCCCGTTCCGATGTCGCATGATCGTGTACGACTTGATGTGGCCGTGTCCTTCGGCCGCGAGTGCTCGTTCGATCTGGCCGTTGGTGAATGCCTGCGGCTGGCCGAGAGCGTCACGCAACGCTGTAGCGTCGTCGTCGCCAAGACGTTCCAGCAGAACGGCCAGCGCGCAACGCATCCGATAGCGGCGTGCGGCTTCGTTGTTGAGTGCGTCCCCCAAGGCCATCGTTCAGACTGCTTTCGTGTGCCAGGTTCGGCCGAACTGCAACAGTGCTTCGATGCCGAGCTGGATGGCGGCGACCTGCTGCGGGTCAAGGTCGAGGCCGAATGCGGTGGCGATGACGACGGCGGCGCGCAGCAGGGTGCGGAACGCCGAGGCACGGGCGTCGGAACCGAACAGGTGGTGCATGGTGTCTCCTAGGTGTAGCGGTTGACGATTGTGGCGATCTCGTTGGC
>RGWK01000284.1 GCA_010029775.1 Gammaproteobacteria bacterium | reverse complement strand
TAACCGGCGATTGGCAAATACCTTAAGCGGCCCGACGCCGGCCCCGCGTTGCCATCCGGCGACCGGTCAACGTGTGCGCTCTTGGGGTAAATAGCCAACGTCAGATTCGATCGGTTGTCATGCCGAATCGCCGAACTCAGCGAGTTCGCCCACAACTGTTCACACCAATAAAATAAAAAAGGGAACACAAGGCTCCCTTCTTTATTTCATTTGGCGGAGAGGGTGAGATTCGAACTCACGGTCCCCGTGAAGGGACGCCGGTTTTCAAGACCGGTGCAATCAACCGCTCTGCCACCTCTCCGGTGTTCCAGCGGACGGAATGGGGATAAATT
This sequence comes from Gammaproteobacteria bacterium, assembly GCA_010029775.1. Lineage (GTDB taxonomy): Bacteria > Pseudomonadota > Gammaproteobacteria > Steroidobacterales > Steroidobacteraceae > UBA964. Next base: position 2,667 of record RGWK01000284.1, on the reverse strand, counting down.
ATGCCTGTTCGGCGGCGGAGTTGCCGCCCTGAGGAGCAGAACATGGCCAGTACCGATTCCATCCTCCCTGCCGTCATCGTGGCAATAGGTCTCGCCTTCGCCGGCAGCAACGTTGGCAAGGGCATTGAGCGATTTCGCATCGATGACCGCACCATTACCGTTAAGGGCCTGGCCGAGCAGGACGTGGCGGCGGACTTTGCCACCTGGAACCTCGTCTTTCGTCGAGGCGGCAACAGCTTTAGCGAAGTGCAACGTGCGCTTGCGGCCGATCGCGAACAAGTACTCCCGCCCAAAACCAACCCTTGCGCTACACCGGCACAGGCCGAGTCAGCGTGAAGTCCAAGCGCACGGATCTCGTCACGAAGACCGCGCTCGCTGTGGACCCCTTGGTGCAGCAAGGGGTTGCTCTGATGGGTGGCAACGGGCCGTTTTATCAGCTTCGCGGCTTCAATGAGGTCAAGGCGCCGCTGCTGGCCGCCGCCACTCGCAACGCGCGACAGCAGGCCGAGCAGTTCGCCAAAGAGGCTGGCGCAGACCTCGGCCGTCTGCGCAGCGCCAATCAGGGCGTGATCAGCATCTCAGGCGCCGATGGCAGTCAGTTCGGCGACGATCTCGGCTCACGCATGAAGAGGCTGCGCGTCGTAAGTACGTTCCAGTACGAACTCGACTGACGCGAGTCAGGACGCCGGCCTAAGCAGCTCGAGGCCACCCATGTAGGGGCGCAGCGCCGCCGGCACCGTGACCGACCCGTCGGCGTTCTGGTAGTTCTCGAGCACGGCGACCATCGCGCGACCGACTGCGATGCCGGAGCCATTCAGGGTATGCAGCGGCTCGGGCTTCCCCGTCTCCGGGTTGCGCCAGCGGGCCTGCATGCGCCGCGCCTGGAAGGCCTCGCAGTTGCTACAGGAGGAGATCTCCCGGTATTTGCCCTGCCCCGGCAGCCACACTTCGAGATCGTAGGTCTTGGTGCTGCCAAATCCGATATCACCTGCGCACAGGGCGAGCACGCGGTACGGCAGTTCGAGGCGCTTGAGCACCTCTTCGGCGTGCGAGGTCAGCAGTTCAAGCGCGGCATACGAGTCGGCTGGCTTGACGATATGCACGAGCTCAACCTTGTCGAACTGATGCTGGCGAATCATCCCGCGCGTGTCCTTGCCGGCGGCACCAGCCTCGGAGCGGAAGCACGGCGTGTGGGCGACGTAGCGCATCGGCAATTGCTCGGGCGAGATGATCTGCTCGCGCACGAGGTTGGTCACCGGCACCTCGGCCGTGGGAATGAGATAGAGCTCCCGCTCGCCCTTGAGTGCGAACAGATCCTGTTCGAACTTCGGCAACTGACCCGTGCCCTCGAGCGCGGCAGCAGCCACGAGATACGGCGCGTAAATTTCCTGATAGCCGTGTTCGCCGGTGTGCAGGTCGAGCATGAACTGCGCCAACGCACGGTGCAGCCGAGCAACACCACCGCGCAGCACCGAGAATCGCGCACCCGAAATGCGCGCGGCAGCCTCGAAATCGAGCCCGAGCCTGGCACCGAGATCGGCATGATCGAGCGGCGTGAAATCGAACTGCCGCGGTGATCCGTGCCGACGCACTTCGACGTTGGCGTGTTCGTCCCGGCCCTCGGGTACCGATTCGTGCAGCAGATTCGGCAGACCGAGCGTCCAGGCATCGGACTCGGCTTGTACAGCGTTGAGTGCCGCCTCGGCAGCGGTCAACGCGTGAGTGAGTTCCTCGCCGCGCTTCAGCAGCGCACTGGCGTCCTCGCCTTTGCCCTTGGCCATACCCACCGCCTTGGCGTTGGCATTACGCTCGGCACGAAGGCGATCCGCCTCGATCTGCACCTGCTTGCGTCGCTCCTCAAGGCTGCGGAAGGCCTCGAGATCAAGCACAAAACCGCGTCGCGCCAGGTTGCGGGCAACGTTTTCGGTGTCGGTACGCAGTAGTTTTGAATCGAGCACGTGATACTCCAGAAAAATCCGTACGAACTCAGCCGGGCCCGAGCGCGCGACCCGCAAGCGCCGCCAACAAGCACAGCGCGACGGTAGCGAGCACATAGAGCACGGCGCGCAACGCCTCGCCCGTCGACGCCAGATTCACGGTTTCCAGCGCAAACGCCGAATAGGTCGTGAAGCCGCCGAGCACGCCCGTCATCCAGAAAAGCCGCAACGCTTCGACGCCCTGTGCCGCCGTGCCACCCGCCGCGGCCCGCGCAGTCAGCAGCGCCGCGAGCCAGCCGATGATGAAACTGCCGACGACGTTGACGAGCATTGTAGCCAGCGGCCAGCCGCCCGGCACGGTCGGCAGCAGCCGCGATACGGCGAAACGCGCGACGCCTCCGACGGCACTGCCAAGCGCAACCCAGATCCACAGTGGCATCAGGCACTCCCAGTCGAGGTCTTGCCCGCCGCGCGTGCCCTCAACCGTGCAAGCGCCTCGCCAATGCGGATCTCGAGCCCGCGATCGACGGGTCGGTAATACTGCCGCGCCGGCATGTCATCCGGCAGATACCTTTCTCCGGTCGCATAAGCCTCGGGCTCCGCGTGGGCGTAACGATACCCCTCGCCGTAACCGAGCTCCTTCATCAGCCGCGTCGGTGCATTACGAAAACGCAGCGGCACCTCGAGCGTGCCGTATTTTTCGACGTCCGCCTTGGCTTCGTTGTACGCC
>RGWK01000283.1 GCA_010029775.1 Gammaproteobacteria bacterium | reverse complement strand
CGAATTCTTCGTTGTCCACCATGAAACCCAGTGTACCATAGGGTCGCGCGCAATTGCAAAATTTGTACAAATGCAAGCTCGCGCGGGCGGAGACTATACTGTACCCATGGCAACGGAAACGAAGCGAAAGGTCGGAAAGATGTCTAAGAACCAGCTCTTCTACGTGGAGGCGTCGATCGACTGGGAGGGCGTGGTGGAGTCCTACGTGCTCCCCTCGCGTCCCAAGGCCGAGGGGATGTACCGCCGGCTCGTGAACCGAGTCAAGCAGGGTCACGTGGCAGACTACATCCAGCTGCGGGCGGTGCAGCTGGGCGAGAACCTCGCGGAGAGCGGCGAGTTCATCAAGTCGTACCGCTACAACGCGCGCTGAACGTTCTGATCGCTCACCGCTCAGCGTCAGCTCACGATCAAAGGGAGTCAACTATGTCGATGTCTCTCGAGGAATTCATGAAGAAAGCATTGGTGCCCACCCCCGGGCAGAGGAAGGGCCAACTGTTTGCCAATACCCTTCAGGCTGCCCGGCCAAAGCTCATGTCGTACCTCATCGACGAGAAGCTGGATCCGTTTTACGACGACCGGAAGCTCTGGACGGCCGTCGGGTGCGTCATCGACAACTGGGATTCGCCCGGGTTTCGAGACGAATAATGCAAAGTTCAACCGAGAAGTGATAGGATAGAACCATGAAAGCCAACCACATCGCTGCCCTCATCGGCCTCGTCGCGGACGCTGCAGTCCGCGGCGACATCAGCATCCCGTACTCGTCGGAGCTCAATGCCGCCCTTTGGGAGCTGGCGATGAAGACCGACGTTCGAGAGGACGTGAACGACATCCTGCAGGCCCAGAGCGAGGCCGAGATGAACATGGCGGTGTCCGAGCTCTTTGTCTGAACGCGGTGCAAAGTTCACTCCAGAAAGGGTATACTAGAACCATGAAGATCACCAGTAAGGAAAAAGCCCTCGCGAAGAAGATGATGCAGCTCTCGGAGCAGGTCGCCCGGATGGGCATCGCCCTGGAGAAGAGCTTGGCCGAGCGCCGCGAGGCAATGAATCGGTCGTACCCTGGCTTCCGCCCCAACGACGAGCAGCTGGTACCCATCAGCCTCGGTGAGGCCCGCCGCTACATGGACGACGGTCTTCCCGAGCGGGACCGCAAGGACATGAAGCAGTGGTACTACCGGCTCGCCGACCGAGGCCGCGACATGTACGAGATGGATACGGAATTCGTCGGAAAGCCGGTCATCTACGCCAAGGACGCTGAAGGTGGCATCTGGCGGTACCGCGGCCTGAACAGCGTCGAGAATTACAGCACCGTGATGTTCTTCGAAGGTCATGGTGCACCCCTGAAGCGCCCCCGCCGCAAGGCCTGAACTCGGTGCAAAGTCACGCCTGAACAAGGTACAGTAGAACCATGAAAGCCACAAAGAACAAGAAGGCGAAGGCAAAGAAGCTCGAACCTCAGCCCACGGTCGGCGAGTACATCGACGACCGGCTCAACTCGATGGCCTACGGCGGCCACTTCGGCGACCCCGGCTGCATCTCGCCCGCCATGGCCCTGCCAGGCATCATCGACGAGTACATCGGGAAGTTCCGGGTGGTCCGGTACTGAAAAAGTCCGACGACACTCTTAGCTTTCCCGACGACCGACTCTCGAACTCTTCACGCGCGTAGACCACACATGATCCTCCCACCAGGAGCCGCTTGGCTCGTCCTCCCATTCATCAGCCTCGCCACGAGAAAAGCATACCCCGGTATGGTCCTCCGAGGTGAGGCCCTCGCCTACGGCCTGGAAGCACGCCTCATCCCCACAGCCTCCGGCGTCGCGATGGACGCGTTCCGAGAAGAGAAGCACCACAACCCCTACCTCGACATCCCTCCGGGCACGGTGATGCTCACGGGGAGGACAGAGAGAGACAGCGACACCCTCCTGTACCCCCACGCCGAGTGGGTGGAGGTCATCTTGCCGGTGCGGTGCTGGGTCAACCGCGTCCACTTCAACAGCGGGACCGACCGCGTGGCTCGGATCGGGTGAGGGCGCGGGAGGGCTAGCCCTCGCGAAAGTCCGACGACACTCTTAGCTTTTGCGACGACCGGGGTGAACGCGAGGGGACGCGCGAGAATTTTCACGTGCGATCGGACAAAGGTAGCACGTCACCCCCAACACACCCAGCATTTCCCAGATTTCCCCGTTTCGCTGCCCCGCATCACCGCAGGGCAGCTTTTTCCGCGGTGAAGCCTGCAGCCCCCAGAGAAAGCAGCTGCAGTCGTCAACAGTAGCTGCTGCATCCATTTGTCCACGCGCCGCAGGGTCGGGGAGCAGCTTTCGACGCGGGTGAGCGGGCGTCCTTGGCCCGGTGTCCGTGCGTCCTCGTCCGGGAGCTGGAGCGTGATAGCGTGTGGCTGCCCCTGTGCTCCCCTCTCGCTCCCTCCCTTCCATGCCCTCAGCCCGATGAGCCTCCCTCTCTCCCCGTAGCGTTCTCCCGAGCGGGAGCTTCTCTCCTTCTCCCTCTCTCTTCCCTGAGTGAGAGTCTTTTTTATTTGGTTGTCTGCGCCCGGAAGGTGCATAGTTACTGCTGTGCCTCTCCCCACCCGAGCCAGCTTGCTGTTCTTGCTTCCCCTCCTGTTGGGTGGGTGCGTGACAGCTGGTGCCCTTGACACTCGAGTGGAACCCTTGCCGTTGAAGGTGGGTGCACTCCGCGACAACTCTGTGGAGCTGGGCATTCCCCTCACCTACGAGCAGCGTGCTTCGGGTGGATGGCGCAGCCCAGTGGAACTGAGGATTCGCGTCTTGCTCACCTCGCCTGCTGACGTGCCCTTGCCGCTCGAGCCCAACGGCGTGACGGGCGGCGTGCGCGTGAGGTGGTGAGTCACTCTTGCGGCATCTTGAGCGTCTGGTTCGCCCACCGTGCTAAGAGATCACGATCCGCGGGCCCGCTACTCTCTCCTCTAAATCCCTGAGGACCTCGAGGCCCGGGTTCTCCTTGTGGTCCCTGCGGTCCTGGAG
>RGWK01000282.1 GCA_010029775.1 Gammaproteobacteria bacterium | reverse complement strand
TGATTGGGTTTTTAAGCACCACATAGTTTAGGAGCAGTACCATGGGCGTCGTAATTAACACCAATATTTCTTCAATTTCCGCGGCACGCAGTTTGGCTACAACTCGTGCAGACCTCGAGCGGTCGATGGAGCGGTTATCGTCGGGTAAGCGCATCAATGGCGCCAAAGACGATGCAGCGGGCATGTCGGTCGTCACCCGAATGAAGGCCCAGATTACGAGTCTTAATCAGGCCGTACGGAATGCGAACGATGGCATTTCGCTGATCGCGACGTTCGATGGTGCGGCCGACGAAATCGAGGATATCTTGGTGCGTATGCGAGAGTTGGCAACCCTCGCGCAAAATGGCACCTACACGGTTGGCGATACAGCGAATGCAAGTCTTGAGTTTACTGCACTGAAAAATGAAATTGACCGTATCCAGGCCAAGACCAAATTCAACGGGGGCCTAGATATCTCATCGACGACGGCTAATCAGACGTACTCGTTCCAGGTCGGGTTCAACGGCGGCGATGCTGTATCGATTGCTCTCGGGCAAATCGGTGCGCTCGGGCTGACGGGAACCGCCTCCGCAACAGCGTCGTTCAGCGACGGCATTACTGGTGCTACCCAAGCATCGGCGATCGACGATGCGGCTTCTGCGGTGACAGTGATTGATGGAATGCTCTCGAACCTCAACGTGCACCGCGCCACGGCGGGTGCCGTGATCAATCGGCTTGAGCACACCGTCAGCAACCTCATGAACGTAGTGCAGCGCACTGAAGAAGCGCGCTCACGAATCGAAGATGCTGATTTTGCGGCGGAGTCGGCGGGGATGGCGCGGGCCAACGTGCTGGTCCAGGCGGGTAGTGCAATGTTGGCACAGGCCAACCAGAGCCCGCAGTTCGTGCTCGCTCTGTTGCGGAGTTAATGGCTGGGTGACCGTCTGCGTCGGCTGGGTCGACCGTAGGGTCATCAGCCGGCGCAGAGTCCTCGGCGACAGGCGACGGGAATCGTCGCTAGGGTTGCGCCGGATCCGAGGTCGCGTGGCGACTGAATGACGGCGATGTACTTAAAGCAGCACCAACTGTTCTTTGGTACAGGAAGCAGAACATGGGTATTTCCGCCAACACGAATATTTCTTCGATCGCTGCGGCACGCGCGGTGTACGAGACGCGCGATGACATGAACCGTGCCATGGAGCGTTTGAGCTCCGGCAAGCGGATCAACAGCAGCGCTGACGATGCGGCCGGTCAGACTGTCGTCTCCCGCATGAAAGCGCAGATTTCGAGCCTCAACCAAGCGCTGCGCAATACGAACGACGGCCTGTCGATGCTGAGTGTGTACGACGGCGCTGCGGACGAAATCGAGGATATTCTGGTTCGAATCCGCGAGCTCGCCACGTTGTCACAGAACGGCACGTATACAGCAGCGGATCGAGCGAATGCCGATCTTGAGGTTTCATCGCTGGTCTCTGAGATCAATCGGATCGCCTCGAAGACGATGTTCAATGGCACGTTAGATGTGGCCTCCGCTGGCGGCACGAAGACGTTCCAGGTCGGGTTCGATGCGGGTGATCGCGCCACGTTCAGTTTCAACAAGCTTGAAGCGTCGGCGTTAGGGCTGAACGCGGCGACTGTTAGTGGGACAACTGCCGAACCTGGCAGTGCCGCCGTGACCTCAGCAGACGCCGCACTGAGCAATCTGAACCTGTTCCGCGCTACGGCGGGTGCGGCCATCAACCGGCTTGAGCACACCGTCAGCAATCTGATGAATGTGGTGCAGCGGACGGAGGAAGCACGGTCACGCATCGAGGATGCTGACTTTGCGACGGAATCTGCGGCCCTCGCGAAATCGAGTGTGCTCGCCCAGGCCGGGACGGCGATGTTGGCGCAAGCCAACCAGTCCCCCTCATACATCTTGGCGCTGTTGCGCTGAGCGCAGGCGAGAGCGGGGAGATAGCACATGGGTCTTACAGCTAACACCAACATCTCGTCCATTGCCGCCGCGCGTGCAGTGTACGAGTCTCGGGATGACCTCACTCGCGCCATGGAGCGATTGTCGTCGGGCAAGCGCATCAACAGCTCGCGTGACGATGCAGCCGGCCAGACGGTGGTTTCGCGGATGCGCGCGCAGATCACGAGCCTCAACCAGGCGATCCGCAACGCCAACGATGGCCTGTCGATGGTGCAGACCTACGAAGGTGCTGCAGATGAAATCGAAGACATGCTGATTCGGATGCGAGAGCTCGCGACGCTAGTACAGAACGGTACGTACACAACTGCTGATGGCGCCAATGCGGACCTTGAGTACAAGCAGTTGAAGGCCGAGATTGATCGCATTCAATCAAAGACCAAGTTCAACGGTTCATTGGACATTGCCTCCAACACCGGCAACCAGACGTATTCGTTTCAGGTGGGTTTTAACGGCGCCGATGCCGTCTCGATCGCCTTCGGCAGTCTGGAAGCGTCGGCGCTCGCGGGCGCCACGGTCACGGCGAGTTTTGCGAACGGTTTTTCCGCTGCAGCTCAGGCATCTCAAATCACCCATGCGGCCTCGGCCGTCACCGTGGCCGATGCGATGTTGAGCAATCTGAACCTCAACCGGGCGACGGCGGGTGCGGTCATCAACCGTCTCGAGCACACCATCAGCAACTTAATGAATGTTGTGCAGCGGACCGAAGAGGCGCGGTCGCGGATCGAGGATGCCGACTTCGCAGCCGAGTCTGCAGCGATGGCCCGTGCCAACGTGCTGGTGCAGGCGGGCAGCGCCATGCTGGCCCAAGCAAACCAGTCGCCGCAGTACATCCTGGCGTTGCTCCGGTAGGCCGCGCCCATGAACAAAACTAAAGCGCGTCAGCAACGGGGAGGCAGGCCATGAGCGCATCGGTTAGCGCAGGCGGCGCCGCTGTTCCGCTGGCAACACAGACACCGGAGCCCGCGGCCACGCGGGTGCCAGCGCGCCGCGAATTTGTCGCCGTCGGCAGCGGGTCGCCACCGGCGGATCAAACTCGGCCGTCGGCC
>RGWK01000281.1 GCA_010029775.1 Gammaproteobacteria bacterium | reverse complement strand
GTCAATCGTCTCGTCGAGCTGCCGGGGTTGATGGAAAAGACACTGGCCCTGGACCCGATCATCCGTGAGCTCGCCAAGCGTTTCGCCGACAAGCACCACGCGCTGTTTCTCGGCCGCGGCACCATGCATCCAATCGCGATGGAAGGCTCCCTGAAACTAAAAGAAATTTCCTACATTCACGCCGAAGCCTATGCGGCCGGCGAACTCAAGCACGGGCCGCTCGCGCTCGTTGATGCCGACATGCCCGTCATCACCGTGGCGCCGAATACGGATCTGCTCGAGAAGCTGAAGTCGAACCTGATGGAAGTTCGGGCACGCGGTGGCGAACTGTTCGTCTTCGCCGATCCGGAGGCGGGTATTCAGCCCTCCGAAGGCGTTACGGTGATCACGATGCCGCGCCACGTGAGCTACGTGCAGGCACCGGCGATTTACACCATCCCGCTGCAACTGCTCTCGTACCATGTCGCCATCTTGCGCGGCACGGACGTCGACCAGCCACGCAACCTCGCAAAGTCGGTGACGGTCGAGTAGTCCGCGCCGCGATTAACGGCTATTGACGAGGCGGGCGACCGCCCTGGCGCGATCCGCCTCGCTCACCCATGCCGCCCATACGGCCGCGACCTTCGCGCATGCCACCTCTGCCGCCCCTCTCACCCATTTCGCCGCGGCGCTCTTCCATGCGTTCGCGTCGTTCGGCGCGACGGGCTTCCAGCGAGTTGCGTTGCTCCGGTGTCAGCACAGCCTGGGTCTGAGAGCGGAATTGTTCCTGCTGGTCTCGCAGTTGCTGTCGAGCGGTATCGAGGTTGCGGCGGGCCTCGGCCGTGACGGTGGCGTAGTTGGGATCGTCAGGCTTCGTATTGGCCAGCGTTTGCTGCGCGGTGCGCACTTGCTCGCGAAGCGGCTCCGTGGCTGAGCGATGGTTTTCGGACAAACTCCGCAGCTGGTCACGCTGCGCGTCGCTCAGTCCGAGCTGCTCGAAGGCTCGCTGCATGCGTTGCTCGGGGGGCGGACCGTCATCCGCCCTCGCAATAGCGGTGGTGAAAAGCGTCGCCGCGACGGCGGCGGCGATCAACGAGTTCTTGATGTTCATGGACTCTCCTGAAACGTCAGCCAAAGAAAGATCGTACGTTGTTCAGACTGCCGCCGATCTGGTCGATTCCGCCAAGTGGTGCAAAAGATCAGGAAAGTTTCGGCAAGATTTGTCAAGGCAGACGGGGCACGAGTTCATCGCTATCCTTGGACCCTGTTCGGTTGGCTACTACGGAGATGTTCCATGACGGTTGCCCGATTGATTCGCCACGCTGGCCTGACGTTGGCTGCACTCACTGCCTGTGCTACGACATGGGCGCAGCCGTTCGAACTCGCCCCCCTGCCGTACCCGCACAATGCTTTGGTACCCGTGATCGACGAGCAGACCATGCAGATTCACCATGGACGTCATCACAAGGCGTACGTGGACAACCTCAATGCGGCAATCGCCAAGGACGCCGCCTTGCAGGGCAAGACGCTCGAAGCGCTGTTTGGCGGCATGTCGCAACTGCCGGTCGCCGTGCGCAACAACGGTGGCGGTCACTGGAACCACACCTTTTTCTGGCAATCGATGACGCGCCCGGGTCAGGGCGGTACCCCGTCGGTGGCATTGCAGGCCGCAATCGCCCGCGACTTCGGTTCGCTAGATGCCCTCAAGGCCGCGTTCAAGACGGCGGGCCTTGGACGTTTCGGCTCGGGTTGGGTCTGGCTCATCGTGGGCGCTGACGGCAAGTTGAAGATCACCTCGACCGCAAACCAGGACAACCCTTTGATGGACGTTGCGGCGGATCGGGGTACTCCGTTACTCGGCAATGACGTCTGGGAACACGCCTACTATCTGCAGTACCAGAACCGTCGCGCCGACTACCTGGATGCGTGGTGGCAAGTCGTAGACTGGACCGTGATCTCAAACCGTTACGCTGCCGCCACGGCATCGCCGGCGCGTTGAGGCCACCGCCCCCAACCACGGGAGCCGCTCCCGACGCGACGGAGCTGCCGCGCCTCTCCAAGCGGATGGGGGAGTTGGGTTTGTGTTCCCGCCGCGAGGCCGAGGAGTGGATCGTCAACGGTTGGGTGCGTGTTGACGGAGCTCTCGTCGACACGCTCGGTGTTCGGGTTCCGAGGACTGCCCGGATCGAGATCGATCCCGCTGCGCGTGCACAACAACGCGAGCAGGTCACGATCATTCTCCACAAGCCCGTGGGCTATGTCTCCGGGCAGGCGGAGGACGGCTACGAGCCCGCCGTGGTGCTCGTCCGCCCCGAAAATCATTGGGGCGGTGATCCATCGGGGATTGCCTTCAAGCCGGCGCATGCCCAGGGGCTCGCACCTGCAGGTCGCCTTGATATCGACTCCACGGGCCTGCTCGTACTTACGCAAGATGGCCGTATTGCGAAGCAGCTCATCGGCGCCGATTCGAGCATCGACAAAGAATATCTCGTGCGCGTCGAGGGCCACCTGTCAGACCGCGGGATGGAGTTGCTGCGTCACGGCCTGAGGCTCGATGGTGTAACTCTGCGGCCTGCGCAGGTGAGTTGGCAGAACAGCGATCAGCTTCGCTTCGTCTTGCGCGAAGGTCGCAAGCGTCAGATCCGGCGTATGTGCGAACTCGTCGGTCTGCGGGTGACGGGCCTCAAGCGCGTTCGCACCGGTCGCGTGCGACTCGGTGCCTTGCCGGCCGGGCAGTGGCGTTATCTGGCCCCGGATGAGCAATTCTGATCGCGGTTATTCACGCACAAGCTCGTACGCACACAAGTTGACTGCCGTGGCGAGATTCAGCGATTCGATCGTGCCACTCCCCGGAATGGTAAACGCCGTGAACCGCGGATCGGTGGCGATATCGTCCGGCAGCCCGCGAGCCTCGTTGCCAAACAGGTAGCACGGGTAATCACGAAATTGCGGCGCTTGGATGCCCGTTCCTTGCGTATCGAGCCGGGCGATGCGAGTGAAGCGCTCGCTGAGGCTCTCGAGCGGTACGTCGGTTTCTACAGGCACGTGGAAG
>RGWK01000029.1 GCA_010029775.1 Gammaproteobacteria bacterium | reverse complement strand
CACTACGCGCAAATCGGCGAGGCCATGATGCGCGACCTCGCGCGCCACGAGGGTTTGCGGAATCACGCCGATAACCTCGCCACCCTCTGCCAGCGCTGCGTCTGCTACGGCGCCCATCAAGCCGATGGAGGCGCCGCCATACACCAGACCCAGCCCAGCCTGTGCGATGCAACGGCCAAGTGTCGCCGCAGCCTGCGCGTAGCGCGGATCGTGACCCGCGTTGGCGCCGCAGAAAACGCAGAGCCGCTTCACCAGCCCATTCCGTAGTAGGTGATGGTGCGCCGGACGTTGTCGCGCACGATACCGTTGAAGCCGCGCAAATGCTGGAATCGAGCCTGCAGCGAGGCGGCAACCCGATCAGGAATCTGCTCGAGCGGCGTACCGGCGTCGAGTTGTTGTTTGGTCTCGCTCATCAAGGCTTCGAGGTATTCGCGTCGTTCCGCAAGGCGCGATTTCGGCGCGAGCGGGATGCCATGACCACCCACGTATTGCGCAAAATCCCAGCTTTCGAGCTCGCGAAGACTGCGCACCCAATTGTGCAGCGAGTAGTCGGCGATGAAGGGCAGCGGCATGCCGCCCGCGGTACCCAGATCGACGATGAACGGCACATTGACGTGATCGGGGGTCATGACGATGAGGCAGTCGCCATGGTTCACGCCCAGCCAACGCAGTTGCAGCGTGCGCTCGCCGAGCGTCAGTTGATAGCGATCCCCGGCAAAGGTCTGGTCGGGCATGACGATGTCCGGCTCCGGCAAATCCTTGAAGTGGGCAACGCAGCGTTCGTGACTGATAAAGCGCGCGCCTTCATCCTTGAAGATTTTGCCGCCCCGCACATGATCCCAATGCTGATGGCTGTATACGACGTACTTCACCGGCAACGGAGTGCGCCGACGAATCTCCTCGCGCAGCACTCGGGCTGCTTCGGGGTCGATCGGGTCGGTGACGATCACGCCCTCGCGCGTAATGAGGAAGACGTTGCGCAATCCCTTGTGACGGAACGTGAAGTAACCCGGGCCGATTTCCGTCACCTCGTGGCCCTGCACCGGTGCCGGAAGCGGCGTCTGTGCCGATGTGGTAGCCGAGAGCGCCGCAAGCAAACAACTGCTGAGCCACAGCTTCGCACTCCGGCGAATCATGATGGGTGCCATGGCGTCAGCCCTTCCGTTCGAGCTGCGGGAGCAGCGCATCTGCCCACTCGCGCATGTCGTCGGGCAGTTTGACGAACGGCACGCGCGGGTACAGACGCGAGGCCTCGACCGACATGTCGTATTGCGGATCCCAGCGCGGTGCGCCGAAGGTCATCGGCACCTTGGTGCGCGCCATTTTCGATTGCAACGGGTAGTTGAAGTGGGCGTGGTACGCATGACGCCACATGCCTTCGGAGCGGAACAATTCCAGCACTCGTCCGTTCACCATGGCCGGATCAATGTACGGCTCGCGGCGGATGATGCCGCGCCGGGTGCGGTCATACCACGGCCAAAACAAGCCTTGATCGCGCATCAGGTGCCAGGCTTCGAGCAGGTGCCCGCCGTACCAGACGGGTTTGATGTCCGGCGTGTAGTGGGCAAGCAGTTCCTTGCGCAGTTTGTTGTCGAGCAGCAATACATCGGTCATGACTACGTGCTTGATGCGCTTCGGTGCTTGAACGGCGAGTTCCAGCCCCAGCAGTCCGCCGCCCCAAGTGCCGACGAAGTCCGCCTCCTTGATACCGAGCGAGTCGAGTGCAGCGAGTACGACTTTCGCGTACGCGGCGACGGTCACTTTGCCGCGCCCCAACGTGTTATCCGACTCGCCGTGCCCCGGGAGATTGATGGCGATCACGGGGCGCCGACCGATGAACCCGAGCGCCAGATCATGGATGACTTCAGAGGATCCTGCCGCATCGTGCTGGATGAGTACGGGACGGCCACTGCCTTCGTGATTGCGTCGAATGCGCAATTGGCCGCCCGGAACGTCGATGTAGTCCTGCCACATGCGGCAGGGCAGTGCGGCGGCGCGCACCGGCTTGATGGCTCGCGGCGGCATGTGCTGGCGGATGAAGTCACGGCACAGATTCAAGGTCGCATCCGGTGTCCCGCCCGACTGAACGGTGACATTCGCCGAGGGGTGCTGCACGCGCGCGAGGTGCGTCGAGAGCACGTCACTGTCCGCAGCGGTCACGAGCATCGGTACGCTGACGTGACGCAACGCGAGATCCGAGCGCATTTCGAACGCAGCTCGATAGCCCACGCGGTAATGATCGCCCGAACGCATGAAATCGAGCAGCGCCGCCTGCAACCCTTCGGGCGAGGGCACATCGAAGTCGAGACGCGCGGCCAGGGACTTGCGGTACCAAGGGAAGAAAATGGTCTGCTCGCGAAGGCGCGCCCACAACCATGCCAAATGCGAACCGTCCCACTTCGGTTCGAGCTTGGGCAGGTAATGCCCGACGATATCGAGTCGCTCCTGTTCGGTCAGCAGCACGTAGCCGTTGGCCGCCGCGCAGACGATGCGTTCCGGGTAGGCGGCTGCGATCGCCCCGGAAATCATCGCGCCGGTGTGAAAACCGTATACCGCGGCACGGTCCACACCGATGGCATCCATGAACTCGATGGCGGCATCGGCGAAATCCGACATCTGCGCGGATTCCACCCCGAGCGGATCGGACAGCCCGAAGCCAGGCGAGTCGGGTGCGATGCAGGTGAAATGGTCCTTCCAGCGCTCCATCGTCGCCAGCATGTCGCGGGAGGACAGTGGCGATTGGTGGAAGCAGATCACGACGGGTCCGGAACCGACCCTGCGGTAGTGCACCTGTCGTGGACCCCATCGCCCCGCGGTGATTGATGCGAAATGTCGGGTGATCCTAGACGTGCTCATGCGAGACTCTCGGCGCAGTTGACTGAACCAGAAGTTACCACTTGAACATGTCTTCATCGAACGGTTCCACGAGCGGTGTCCGAGCAGCGCTCTCCATCCCGGATTTCCGGCGATTCGTCCTCGGCCGCTTCTTTGCAACCTTGGCCTGGCAGATGCTCGGGGTCGCCGTCGGTTGGCAGGTGTACTCCATCACCCGCGATCCGCTCGATCTTGGTCTTGTCGGGCTCGCACAATTCCTGCCGTTCTTCGCACTGGTGCTGCCGGGAGGGCAACTCGCCGATCGGGTGGACCGTCGACTGGTAATCGTCACTGCGTACGTCATCGAGGCGCTTTGCGCGGTCGTATTACTGGCGTTCACCTTGTCGGGCAGCAGTAACGTGAAGTGGGTGTTTTTCGCCATGGCCTTGTTCGGCGCAGGGCGAGCGCTGTGGATGCCCTCCGGACAGGCGATGACCGTGAATCTCGTGCCCGCCGAGGTGTTTCCAGCCGCCGTGGCCTTCAACTCCTCGCTTTTCGAGGCGGCAGTGATCGTGGGTCCTGCGATCGGTGGGCTGCTCTACGCTTTCAGTGAGGCTCAACTGCACACGAGTGGTGCGCTGCTGGTGTATGCGGTCTGCCTCGCGTTGCTGCTGCTCGTGATCGTGCTGATGTGGCGCGTTCGATCGGTACGGGCGAGTGGCGGACAACGACCCGTATCGATGAGCGAGATGTTCGAAGGCCTGCGCTTTGTGTTCTCGCGCCGGCCGATCCTTGGCGCGATCTCGCTCGACCTCTTCGCGGTGTTGTTCGGTGGTGCGACCGCGCTCTTACCCATGTTCGCCGCGGACATCCTGCATGTCGGTCCCGAAGGCCTCGGTGTGCTGCGCACCGCGCCGGGTATCGGTGCGGGTGTCACCGCCTTGCTGCTGGCGCGGCGGCCGATTGCGCGGCATGCGGGTCGCTGGATGTTCGGCGGGGTGGCGGCTTTCGGTGTCGCGACCATCGTTTTCGGTCTGTCGACGACATTCTGGCTGTCGTTCGTCGCACTCATCGTGGTGGGTGCTGGCGACATGGTCAGCGTGTTCGTCCGTCACCTGCTGATCCAACTCGAGACTCCCGATGCGATTCGCGGGCGTGTCAGTGCCGTCAGCTCCATGTTCATCGGCGCATCGAACGAACTCGGCGAGTTCGAGTCCGGGTTGACGGCCGCATGGTGGGGTCCGGTGCGCGCGGTGACGGTCGGCGGCATCGCGTGTCTCGTCGTGGTCGGGACGTACCTGCGGGTCTTTCCGGAACTTCGCAAATTGGACCGCTTCCCTCAGCCTGTATGAATTTCCAGTAACCGAATCGCGTTGCAGGGAACCTCGCGCGAGTCGCCCGGGTCTGTGGTTAAGGGCCCGCGTGGCATACTCAAGCCGTTGCCGGGGGAGACACGACATGCTGCCGCGATTGCTGCGTTCTGCTGCCTTCATGACTGCCGCGTCGCTCGGCCTCGCCGGCTGCATGAATGCGCGCATTCAGGAGTCACGCGAATTGCCGACCCAGATCGCTGCCGGTGAGTCGGTCGTGATTCTCGCCAAGCCTCAGATCGAAGGCGCGGCGGCTGATGCGGAGTTCATGGATTGCGTGGGCAAGAGTCTGGGTTCGGGCGGGCAGGGCATCGCGGTTCAAGACAATGACCGGTTCGTCGACAGCGTGTTTCCCTGGCTAGAGCCCGCGACGGCACCGACGCGTGCGGAAGGCGTGACGCAACTGCTATCGCGACCGGGCGTCAGCGACCGAATTGCGGCAACCGGCGTTCGGTATCTGATCTGGCTTGACGGTGCCACAAAGAAAACGAGCGGTGGTGGCAGTCTCGCCTGCGGCGCGGCACCGGGCGCTGCGGGTTGCATCGGATTCGGCTGGTGGGAGAACGAGTCGGACTATGAAGCGACGATCTGGGACTTAAAGCAGGCGAAGTCTGCCGGCAGCGTCGAAACCAACGTCACCGGCACCTCGGCGATCATCGGCGCGGTGGTGCCGCTGCCATTCATCGCACGAGTCGAAGGTACGGCCTGTCGGCGGCTGGCGGACCAGTTACAGGTGTTTTTCAAGGGCAGCACGGCGACCCGGTGACTTGGATGGCAATAGGAGAGATCGAACGCATGATGCGCCTACTTACACTGATGACTCTGAGCCTCGCCCTGCTGGGTCTTGCCGGATGCGAGACGACTTCAGGCGGGGGTTCGCCATCGAGCGGTGGGGCTT
The DNA here is from genome assembly GCA_010029775.1 of Gammaproteobacteria bacterium. GTDB lineage: Bacteria > Pseudomonadota > Gammaproteobacteria > Steroidobacterales > Steroidobacteraceae > UBA964. Next base: position 9,577 of record RGWK01000029.1, on the reverse strand, counting down.
CGGGCGGTGGTTTGCCCAGTCCCACGGCGGATTCGGGTCGCTCGACCACCGCAGGTTCGAGCAGCGGCGAGACCGGTGGCAACGCCGGTGATAACGCTGGCGGCGAGGCCACGACCGCAGAGGAGCGCCGCGCGGTGCTCAGCGGGCGACTCGACAAGTCGCTCGGCGATTTCGACAAAACACTCGAGGAAGAACAGCGTCGCAGTGCCGAGGAGCGCGATGCACGCGCGGCGTCAGGGCGCGGCGCGCTACCCGAGGATCGCGACGGCGCGGCGGCAGGCGCCGGCGGCAGTCGCGGTGCGCGTGAGGGTGACTTGCGCTCGGAGCGTACGGCACAGCAGGGTGCCAGTGCCGGCAAGGAGGCGCCCGGCGGCGACGCCCAGGATCGTGGCAGTGTCGCGGGCGGCAGTGGCAGCCCCGATCGCGGCATTCCCTCGGGCGAGGACGACGACATCGTCGCGCGTCGTCTGCGGCGGGCCGCCGAACAGGAGACCGATCCCGAGTTGAAGGAAAAGCTCTGGAAGGAATATGCCGACTACAAGCGCAACGTGCAGGGCAAGGGTTGAACGCATGCGTTCGGTGATCCGGTTTGGTCTGATCGGGCTTGCCGCGAGTGCACTCGCCGGCTGCGTCGTCAACGAGACTCGGCCCTTGCCGAAACTTGAAGCCGTGCAGGCGACGCAGCAGATCGCCGAAGCCGAGCTGCTCGATATCGGTATCCGCGAGTTCGACGCGGGTGTGCCGGAAGAACTGAAGGACAACACCGAAGCGCTCGACAAACGCCGCATCTACCCTGAGGTGCGCAAGGCCGAGTCGCGGCTATTGGCGGTGCGGCTGCGCACCACGCTCGAGGCGTCGGGGCAATGGGGTGCCGTGCGCGTCGTGCCGGAGAGTGTGAAGTACGTCGATGTGCTCGTCACGGCGCGCATCCTCGAGTCCACCGGTCAGGACCTGTCGCTCGCAGTCACGGCAAAGGATTCTTCAGGTCGCGTGTGGATCAACGACAAGACCTACTCCGGCGATGCCGATCTCGGCTCTTACAAGACCGATGCCGCGCTGCGGGCGCGTGATGCCTTCCAGAATGTCTACTCCTCGATCGCCAATGATCTGCTCGCGGCCCGCGAACGGCTTTCGGCCGCAGAGCGACGCGAGCTGCGGCAGGTGGCACAGCTGCAGTTTGCCCGCGATCTCGATCCGAAGTCCTTTGGCGGATATCTGCAGAAAGATGCGAGCGGGCTGGAGCGCATCGCGCGTCTGCCCGCAGCCGATGATCCCGCGCTCACGCGCATCGAGAAAATTCGTGAACGGGACACGACGGTCATCGACACGCTGGACGGCTACAACACCGGTTTCTCCGAGCAGCTCTTCGATTCCTACGGTGCGTTCCGTCGCACGAGCTACGATGCCATCGAAAAAGAGGATCGGGCCCGCTCGCAGGCGACCACGCGCACCGTGCTGGGCGCTGCGGCCGTGCTCGCCAGTATTTTCGTCAGCAGTCAATGCAGCGGTACGAACTACGACTGCCAACGCATCGAAGACGCGGTGCGCACCGCCGGCGCCATCGGCGGCACGGCAGCAGTTCTCTCGGGCATCCAGAAATATTCGGATGCGAAGAATGCAGCGCAGGAGGTCAAGGAATTGGCCACCAGTTTCGAGAATGAGGCCGCTGCGCAGGTGGTCGAGGTCGAGGGGCGTTCGCTGAAGCTGACCGGCACAGCAGAAGAGCAGTACCGCGAGTGGCGCCGACTGCTCGCGGAGATTTACCGCGAGGAGCGGGCACCCGAGCAGCCTGTGCCTGCGACCTCCAAGCCTTGAGATCACGTGACGGAATTCGCGAAAGGTCAACGGCTCTGCGCGCGCTTTCTGCTCGTCGAAGTGCTCGGGCAGGGTGCCTGGGGACAGTTGTGGCGCGCGATTGACGAGCAGCGTTCGCTGCAAATTGCCCTGAAAGTCTTGCCGCTACCGAGCGCCGATGAAGCGACGGTCTGGGCGCTAATGCAGCACGAATATGCGGCAACGCAAAAGCTGGAGCATCCGGGCATCTTGCGGGTCGAAGCGCCGGTGCGCGACGCCACGGCGCTCGTGTTACCGATGCCTCTTGCTGCAGGCGATGCGCGAGCGCTGCGCGGCAAACCCTGGACGCAATCGATCGTCGTATTGCGCGAGCTGACGGAGGCGCTGGTGCACGCGCACTCGCGCGGTGTGCTTCATCGGGATCTGAAACCCGGCAACCTGCTGATCGATTTCGATGGTCGCGCACGTCTGGCCGATTTCGCCGTGGCTTCGCTCGACGGTCAATCGCCGCCGCAACCCAGGTTCTCCAAGTTCTCGGCGAGTCCCGAGTCGCAGCGTGGCGCAGCTCCCTCCGTCAGTGATGACGTGTACGGCTTTGGCGCGCTCGCATACGAACTGTTGTCGGGATACCCGCCGAATTTTCCTGACGGTGCCGGTGCCGGTGCCGGTGTCGGCGGCGTGGCGGTGCGGCCGGCGGCGATACCCAATACGGCGACGCCGCTTCCCGAGGGACTGAGCCAACTGGTGCTGAGCGCACTCGATCCGGATCCGAGGCGACGACCACAGGACATGAGTGAGATTGCGCGCGTCGTTGCAACGCTCGAGTCGAGTCGATTCGAACCGGTGACGGTGGCTCGCATCGTGCCACTGGAGGTGGCCGCGGCCGAGCGCGAGCAGGCTTCCCGACCGCAACGTTCCTGGCTCGCCTGGGCCGGAGTGTTCGTGCTCGGCGCATCGTTGCTCGGTGTGTTTTTGGTGTTGCCGCGTTTTGCCGGAACGCCCTCGGTCGCCGAAATCGGGCCAGCTCCGACACCGGTGACGCCGGCATCGGCAACTTCCGAGCGCGACCGACAACAGGCTGCGTACGAAGAAGCGCTGGCACGTTTCGCCACTGAATTCGCAACCCTCGATGGCCAGGGCGCAGGAGTATGGGGTGGTTCGACGTTTGCCGCAGCGCGTTCGCTATCCGAACTCGCGGCGACCGCGGCGGCAGACGGCGACGCCGTGTTGGCACTCGATCGCATCAACGTCGCCGTGCAACGGCTCGAGCGAGTCGCGGCAGATCGCCCGGCGGCGCTAGAGCGGGAGTTGAACAAAGGCGAGACAGCGCTCGATGGTGGCCAAATCGAGGTGGCCCGTCAGGCCTTTGAACTCGCTCGACTCATCGAACCCGAGAATGGCCGGGTCGGCATTGGCCTTGCGCGAGTGGCGGGTCTCGCGCCGGTGCTGCCGGCATTCGTCGAGGCGGAGACTGCGGCATTGTCGCAGGATCATCTTCTGGCTCTGACCCGTTACGAGGAAGTATTGCGAGCTGATCCGCGCAACGCCGGTGCCCGTGAAGGCGCAGCGCGGGCACGCGCTGCGCTCGGTTCGGACCGATACGCCCGTGAAATCGGCGAGGCGCTCGCGAAATTGCGCGCGGGGCGCGATGCGGAAGCGAAAGCCGCGCTCGATCGTGCGCGCGCATTGCGGCCGGATGCAGCGGAAATCGGCGCGGTGAGCACGCAGTTGTTGGCTGCAGGCGAGCGACAGAATCTCGAAGCCGTGCGTATGCAGATCGCCGAGCTCGAGTCGGGCGAGCGCTGGGCGCAGGCCTTGGCGGCCTACGATGCCTTGCTGGCGCGTGATTCGACGATTCAGTTCGCCCGCGCGGGTCGTGCTGCCGTGGCGCCGCGTGCGGAACTCGCGCGGCGTCTTGATCAGCTGCTCAACAACCCCGCACGGTTGTCGGCGCCCGAAGTCAGACGAGATGCGGATCGACTGCTGTCGGAGGCGACCAAGGTGCAGGGCGTTGCCCCGGTGCTCGAGTCGCAGACCACGCGGCTGCGAGAGACCTTGCGGCTCTACGACCAGCCGGTGGCGCTCGTATTGCAATCCGATGGCTTGACTCGCGTGACGCTGCAGCGCGTCGGCGGCATGGGCAGCTTTACTCGCAAGGAGCTCAGCCTCAAGCCCGGTCGCTACGTGCTGACCGGTGATCGCCCCGGGTATCGGGATGTGCGGCGTGAGTTTACGGTGCTGCCAGGCTCGACGGGTCTCGTCGTCGAGGTGCGTTGCACGGAGAGCATTTCGTGAGCGCGTTCGTCTTGCGTGTCGAAGAGCCCGGTGGTCCGCGCGATCTGTCTTTGCCGTGCAGCATCGGTGGCGACAGCAGTGATGTGCTAATTGTCCCTGGCACAACGAGCGGCGAGCGCGCAGAGCTGTTGCAGCAGGGCAGTGAGTTCGGAGTGCGCGCATCGGGCACGGCACCGTTGCGCGTCAATGGTCTACCGCTCGCGGCGGGTGAGTTTCGTGCACTGCAACCTCAGGATCTCTGCAGCATCGGCAGCGCACGCCTCATTGTCGAGTCGCTGCAGCCTGATTCAGCGCTGGTGTCGATCCGCCACCTTGCCGGCAATGCGACGCTGGAACCGATTCGTACCGAGACCGAGTCGAGCCCCGATTCTTTGGGCGAAGACGTGCGCATCGTCGCTGCAGTCGTCGATGCACAGGCCGAGCCCCGCCTCAACACATCGGCGGGCAACACGGTGCGTTGGCCGCGCCGCGCCACCCTTTGGGTCGGGGCAGCGCTGCTCGTGCTGCTCGTCGCCATGGCCGTGCTGGCCTCGAGGTTGCAGCCCGTCACGCTCGTAGTACAGCCCGCTGAGGCGGACGTGTCAGTGAAAGGAGTCGGCTGGCGCGCATCGAATACGCTGATGATGCTGCCGGGTGAACGCACCGTGACGGCGACACTTCAGGGCTACGCGGATCTGCAGCGGACCGTGACAGTGCGCGAGGATGAGCCGTTGGAGGTGTCACTGCGGCTTCAGCCCCTGCCCGGGATCCTCGAAATAGATACGGGTGGCGTCATCGCCCGCGTATTCGTCGATGGCGCCGAAATCGGCAAGACCAATGATGACATCAAGGTTGCAGGGGGCGAACGCACGCTGACGCTGCGCGCCGATCGACATCTCGATGTTATCCAGCGCATCAAGGTGACCGGCAAGGGTGTTCGTCAGGCGCTGCGTATCCCGATGCAATCGTCGTGGGGTCGTCTCGAAGTGAGTGCGGCCAGCGCCGGCGCGACCATTGCCGTCGATGGTGCAGCGCCGCAGGCGCTCCCCGCAGTGCTCGACGTGCCGGCAGGTGTGCATCGGCTTAACGTTGCCGCGCCCGGCAGCAAGGTGTGGCAAAGCGCCGTACTGGTGCGTGCCGGCGAGACAACGCGGGTCGGACCCGTGGTCCTTGGTGCACCCGATGCGGATCTGCGAGTGAGCTCGCGACCCACGGGCGCAGACGTCACGGTCGGGGGCGTGTTTCGTGGGCGGACGCCGCTGAATGTTGCGTTGCCTGCGGGCATGGAGCACGCCATCGGCGTCTCGTTGCAGGGCTATCGCGCCACGGAACGGCAGGTGATCGCCGAGAGTGGTCGACGGATCGATCTCGCGCTCACGTTGCAGCCTGTGCTGGTGCGTCTGACCGTACAGGGCGATCCGGCCGATGCCGAAATCTGGGTCAACGGGGCCGAGCGGGGCAAGGCGCCGCTATCCGTGGAGTTGCCTGCGCGCAAGCACCTGATCGAGGCGCGTCGCAGCGGTTTGCAGACCGCTCGCTTCGAAGTGGATTTATCTGCCGCAGTCGAGCGACGAGTCGATTATTCTTTGATCCCCGAAGGTCGCAAGGCGGATTGGAAGCCGCCGCCGAGCGCGATGAAAAGCGATTCAGGGACCTTGCTGCGTCTGATGCCGACCGGCAGCTTCACTCAGGGCAGCGAGCGGCGTGAACAAGGTCGTCGTGCCAACGAGTTTTCGCGGGCTGTCACGCTTTCGAGACCGTTCTATCTCGGCACGCGTGAGGTGACCAACGGCGAGTTTCGCAGGTTCCGCCCGGCACACGCCTCCGGATTCATCGGCAAGCGCACGCTCGATCTCGATGGCCAACCGGTCACGGGCGTCTCGTGGAGCGATGCAGTGCAGTACTGCAACTGGTTATCGACTACCGAGGGCTTGCCGGTTGCTTACGAGCAGAAGGATGGCAAGTGGGTGCTGAAGCAGCCTGTACCACCCGGATATCGTCTGCCGACCGAGGCGGAATGGGAGTTCGTCGCGCGCTACGCTGGCCCGGGAATGCGGGCGCGGCGCTACGAGTGGGGCGATGCCTTGCCGCCGCCTGCGGGTTTCGCGAATCTCGCGGGCAGCGAAGCCGCGGCCGAAATGCCGAAGGTGCTCGAGGGCTGGGCCGATGACTATCCGGTGGTGGCGCCGCCCGGCAAGTTTGCGGCGAACATGCTCGGCATCTTCGACATGACGGGCAATGTATCCGAATGGGTGCATGATACTTACGCCTCGTTCGACGCTGCGGGCGGCGGCAGCGATCCGCTCGGACCGCCGAGTGGTACGCGACATGTGATCAAGGGCAGTCATTACAAAACCACCTCGTTCGCGGAGTTGCGTGCGGCGTGGCGGGAGGGAGGCGATACGCCTTCACAAACAATCGGTTTTAGGGTGGCTCGCTATGCGGAATGAACGGAGAGGTCCGGGCAGTGCACGGACTTGGCGAATGATCCTGATCACGACAACCGGAGCGCTCCTCTGCTGGGGGGCGACGCTCGCGATGCTTCGGGCCGTGGCGCAGGATGCTGCGCCCGCGGGGCCCGCTGCCCCCGCCGTGCCCGCTGACACCAACGAGGCCGAGGAAGTCACGCGTCGCACCGCCCCGCCGAAGACCTCCGACGATGAACTGCCCGAATACCGCGATTCCGCCGACAACAACATCAGCCTGCCCATCGACATATGAAACGCAAACTCCCCAACGAATTTCTCTTCACCATCGTCGCGCTGCTCATCTCGACGGTAATCGTGCACGCCCTCTACGTCCTGCATGTTCGGCCGGTGGCTGAAGCCACGATGCGTGCCGACCGCGAGCGCATGCTGAAGGATCCGAACTACGTGCAGCAGCGCTCGATCTACGTGGTCATCAAGGATTACGAGCAGGAGGCCGAGATCATCCTGATGCTGTGGGCACTGGCGATCCTCAGCTACAAGGCGATTGAACAGCGACGCGAGCGGCAGGTGCTCGAAGCCGAGCTGCTGCGTCTGCCCGAGGGGATGAAGATCCTGCCCGAGGACACCCGCGAGTACGCACGACAACTCGAAAGCTTGCCTGAGGACACCCGCAATCTGCTGGTGCCACGCGCGTTGCTGGCGGCGCTGGCTCGCTTCGGTGCCACGCGCAACGTGCAGGATGCCTCCACCGTGGCGCACGGTGTGTGCCAGTCGGAGGCGGATCGGCTCGACTCGGATCTTGCGCTGCTGCGCTACATCGCCTGGGCCATCCCGGCAATCGGTTTTATCGGCACGGTGCGCGGCATCGGCGACGCCTTGTCGCAGGCGCACAAGGCCGTCACCGGCGACATCTCCGGCGTCACCGAGGGTCTCGGTGTCGCCTTCAACTCGACCTTGATCGCACTGCTGTTGTCGATCCTGCTGATGTTCCTGATGCAGCAACTGCAGCAGGCTCAGGAGCGGCGCGTGCTCGACACTGAAACCTGGCTCGATCAGAAGATCGTACGCAACCTTCAGGCCCGTTCATGAGCACGGCGGGTCTGCATCTGAACGACGCGGCGCTGGCGCTTGCCATCGCGGGCGAGCTGCATTCGGTGCGGCCGTCGATCGTTCATGCAGATCCGACCGATGCGCGCCGCTTCGGTACCGACGCCGTGGCAACGGCGCGTCGCACGCCGCGCGCGGTGAGCGCAGATCATTGGTCGGCGCTCGGCGCTGCGAACCCGGCGCTGCCTGGCATGGCGTTGAAGCTTGCGCGAGCCGAGTTGCGCGAGCGGCTCGCCGTAGCGACTGTTGATGGTGGCGCGGCAGTGCAGCTGGCCGTACCGCCGACGCTACCGGCCGCCGCACTCGCGGCACTGCTCGGGGCGCTGCGCGCCGAGGGCATTACCGTCGGGGGATTTCACGATGCCGCCTCGCTGACCGTTGCGGCACTTGCGATGCCGCGGACCACGCTCGTTGTGCAGCTTGGCCAGCAGTACGTGGCGGCAGCGCGGGTGGGTGTCGAGGCTGGCGAGGCCCGCACGCGTGCGGTGGCGATCCGCCGCGGGTCGGGCACGGCCTCCCTGCAGCAGGCTTGGCTGCAACTGGCGAGTGAGGCGATGGTGCTGCGCACGCGCTTCGATCCGCTGCATGATGCGGCATCCGAGCAGCAGCTGTTCGATCTGTTGCCGCAGGCCTGGGCAACCGCGGCCGCCACCGGTGCCGCGATCATCGAGCTGCCCGCGGCAGGTGAGTCGCGCCAGATCCAACTGGCTGCGGAACAGTTCGCCCACCGCGCCCAAGTCGTGTATCGCGATCTGCTTGCGGTATTGCAGGAGCTGCGCCCGAGCGGGATCGTCGACATTGTGCTCGATGAATCGCTGCTCGAGTTGCCGGGTCTGCGCGGCAAGCTGGCCGAACTGCGTGGCTGTCGGCTATTGACCGTGAGTCGGGGGTTTGTCGCAAGGGCTGCATCACTGCAGCAATCCGCTCCGGATGCCGATGGCAGCGTGACGCTGCAGCGGGGGCACTCACTCTGGAGCGCGCCGCTCGAAGCACCGCTTGAAATACCTCATTCGGCCGAGACGATCGCGGCGCAGATCCCGACCCACTTGCTCTGGGAAGGTCGAGTGGTGAGCTTGCCTCAAGGTCGACGCATCGAGGTCGGGCGCGAAGTTGATAGTGCGGGCGTGCAGGTGAACGAGGGCGTCGCCGGAGTGTCGCGGCTGCATTGCTCGCTGCTGCGCGATGGGCGCGGCGTGACGCTGCAGGATCATAGTCGTTACGGGACCTGGCTCAACGACCAGCGTGTGCTCGGCCGCATCAACGTGCTCGCGGGAGACCGTATGCGTCTCGGCGAACCCGGCATCGAGTTTGGTTTCGTTGCGGTGGGGGAAGCGGATGGCCCGTCGCAAGGTTGAGGTCTTCAGCCTCTCGTTTCTCGATGTGATCTGCTGCGGCTTCGGCGCCGTCATTCTGTTTTATACGATCATCAGCGCGCAGAGCGGTATTGAGCGAACGCGCAAAGCGGAGGATCTGGCAGCGCAGGTCTCCAAGCTCGAGGAGGAAGTGCTCACCGGCGCACGCAATCTCGTTCGTCTGCGCAACTCTCTGCAGATGACCGAAAGCGAAACGGTCTCGGCGTCCTCACGTGCCACGCAACTCATCGAGGAGCTGCAACGCAAGCGAGAAGAAAGTTTCATTTACGACTCCGAGACGCTGGCCAAGCGCGAGCGCATCGAGAAGCTCAAGGCCGAGGTGCGCGCGCTGCAGGAGAGCACCCGTCGGCTTGAGGCCGGAGCCAAGGTTGAAACGCCGCGTGCCGAGCGAGTCGGCGCGGGCAAGTCCGTGGCCAGTCGTCGCTACATCACGGGGCTGACCCTGAAGGGTCGGCGCATTCTGGTGCTGCTCGATCGCTCGGCAAGTATGCTCGATGAGGATCTCGTCAATATCATCCGCCTGCGTAACTCTTCTGAAGCCAGCAAGCGGGCCGCCTCGAAGTGGCGTCGGGCCAGCGATATCGGTGCGTGGGTGATTGC
>RGWK01000280.1 GCA_010029775.1 Gammaproteobacteria bacterium | reverse complement strand
GCAGTGCGGTTACTGCCAGTCGGGCCAAATCATGTCGGCTGCCGCGCTGCTCGCCAAGACACCGAAACCCACGGATGCAGACATCGACGCTGCCATGGCCGGCAACATCTGTCGCTGCGGTACCTATCAGCGTATTCGTGCTGCGATCCACCGCGCCGCGGAACTCGCGAAGGGCTGACCGGCCTCGTAATGCCCACCAACGAGGATCTCGCTCGACGTCGCGCAGCGGCCGTGCCTCGCGGCGTTGGCAACCTGCTGCAGGTCTACGCCGACCGCGCGAGCAATGCCGAACTGTGGGACGTCGAAGGTCGGCGGTTGATCGACTTCGCGAGCGGCATCGCGGTGCTCAATACGGGACATCTGCACCCCAAGGTGCAGGCGGCGATCAGCGCCCAGTTATCGCGCTTTTCGCACGCGTGTTTCCAGGTCACACCGTACGAAAGCTACGTGGCTTTGGCCGAGCGACTGAACGCGCTCATGCCGGCGCCCGGTCCGCACAAGACGCTGTTTCTCACCACAGGCGCAGAGGCCGTCGAAAACGCGATCAAGATCGCGCGTTATCACACCCAGCGCTCGGCAGTGATCGCGTTCGGCGGCGGATTTCACGGCCGGACCCTCGCCTGCATGAGCCTCACGGGCAAAGTGCAACCCTACAAAGCCGGCTTTGGTCCACTGCTGCCCGAGGTATTCCACGCCCCCTTCCCAATGCCTTATCACGGGGTCAGCACAGCGCAATCGCTCGCCGCACTCGAGCACCTGTTCAAGGCCGACGTCGACCCGGCGCGGGTCGCGGCCATGATCGTCGAACCCGTGCAGGGCGAAGGCGGGTTTTACATTGCTCCACCGGAGTTCCTGCGGGCGCTGCGCGCGCTCTGCGATCAGCATGGCATCGTGCTGATCATCGACGAGATCCAGACTGGCTTTGCACGCACGGGTCGGATGTTCGCGATCGAACACTCGGGTGTGGAGCCTGACTTGATGACGGTCGCCAAAAGTCTCGCTGGCGGAGTGCCGCTCGCAGCCGTTGTTGGCAAGGCTCCCATCATGGATGCACCACTCGCCGGCGGACTCGGCGGGACCTACGCGGGCTCACCCCTCGGCTGCGCGGCCGGCCTCGCCGTGCTCGATGTCATCGAAACGGAAAAGCTCTGCGCACGCGCCGATCGGCTCGGCAGCACACTGCTCGCGCGGCTCAACGATCTGCAAACGCGCTGGCCCTGCATCGGCGACGTCCGCGGGCTGGGTGCCATGGTCGCGATGGAACTCGTCAAGGACCGACGCCCCGATGCGCCCGATGCGGATCTCACCAAGGCACTCGTGCAGGCGGCCGGGCGGCGCGGACTCGTGCTGCTCTCTTGCGGAATCTATAGCAACGTCATTCGTTTTCTGACGCCGCTGACCATCCCCGATGCCATCCTCGCCGAAGGGCTGGCCATCCTGGAGGCCGCCCTCGAAGACGTGGCGCGCTGAGTTCGCACCAAGCGCCACCGATCCGGTCAGGCGCGTCCGACGTTCGAGTCATTTGGGCTGTGGTAGTACTCGCTCTCGAGCGATAGCTGACGAATCAAGCGCTGCATTTCTGCCATGCGCCCCTCCGCCGTGCTGACCGGCATGCACTCGGTGCACCGCGGGTCCTTGCACGGCTGGCGGGAGTACAGCCAGTACTGAATCGCACCAGCCAGCAACCCGTCGGCGATGTCCCAAAGATCCGCGTCCTTGTCGCGCTCGGCCAACTTGTTGCCGAGGTCCACCGCGTCGGTGAACGCAGCGTCGAAAGGGGTCGATTCTTCGTGAAATTCCTGCTTCATGTAGCGCCGAAGTTTAGCCGATTAAGCCTCCCGGCCGGAGAATCGATACCGCCCGAAAGGCAACTTTGGTGTAAACAGGTTACCAAATATTAATCAAACTACCTACCGAAACTGCCTACCATCGATTCGTTCTGTCAGCAAGACGATTCAGCGCGAGGCGGTGAATGACTGCACACGGCGATGCGACGGGCGCTCACTCCAGCTCCCTCAGCCTACCGAGCCTGGAACTCATCAGTGCCGCGGCAGAGGGCATGTCGTCCCTGCACAGCAGCGTGCTGCGCGCCCCGGAGTTCGTCTCTCAGCATTATCACGAGAAGTTTCCGGCCAACGATATTGCGGCCTACTGTGGCCTGAGCCGATTCCAGTTCAGCCGGAGCTTCCATGCGGTATATGGCATCACCTTTCGCGAGTACCTGCTGCGCTATCGCATCCTGCGCGCCTGCGAACGGTTGGCTGAGGGCGCGATGCCGGTGACCGAAATCGCCTTCGCGGTAGGCTTTCACGACGGCTCGTACTTCGCTCGGATGTTCCGCCGGTACACCGGCATGCTGCCCTCGCAGTATGCTCGGCAGCATGCCGGACACGCCGACGAGTAAACCGCTCCCGAACACCCGCCGGGTGTGGAGCATCCCGCGCGCCGGATCGCTCTCCCGCTTGACCTTAGTTACCGAGCCGCTGGCCCCACCCGGCCCCGGCGAAGTGCAGGTCGAGGTCACCGCCGTGGGCGTGAACTTCGCCGACGTGTTTGCCTGCCTTGGCCTGTATTCGGCAACGCCAACCGGACGCTTCACGCCGGGTCTCGAATGCGCAGGTAGGGTGAGGAGTGTCGGCGCAGGCGTTGATCGCTGGCAGCCGGGCGATCGAGTCATCGTGCTGACGCGCTTTGGGGGTTACGCCACCTCGCTCAATGTCAGCGCGGCAACCCTGTGGCCCATACCCGACGCTTGGAGCGATGCCGAGGCGGCGGCGTATCCGGTACAGGCCTTGACCGCCTGGTATGGCCTGACTTCCCTTGGCAACGCGCGGCGTGGAGCCGTAGTACTGGTGCAATCGGCCGCAGGTGGGGTCGGCCTAAATGCACTACAGGCACTGCAAACGCTGGGCGCGCGCGCCGTCGCCATCGTGGGGTCGGCAACCAAGCGCGACTGGCTCATCGGACAATACGGCCTCACGCCCGGAACGGTGATCGTGCGAAGTCAGAGACTCGCTGCGGATCTCGACGTC
>RGWK01000279.1 GCA_010029775.1 Gammaproteobacteria bacterium | reverse complement strand
GTGTTGCACGGTGAGGACCGTGGTGGACACCGCGATGCGCTGCTGCTCGGCGCCTCGCTGGCACTCGAGTGCACGGGGGTCGTCGCGGATCCGTTGGCAGGGCTGCAAACGGCGGCCGAGGCCATCGATAGCGGACGGGCTGCACGGGTCTTGGCTGCGCTCGCAGCCGTGGGTCAGGGAGCGGCCAAGCCGTGACAGCAGGTGATTTTCTCGCTGGCATGGCAGCCAGTTCGCGTGCCCGTGCGGCAGCAGCCAAAGAAATCACGCCGGAGTCTGTGCTCCTCGAGCGGATCAAGGCGATGCCACCTGCCGCCGAATTGCGTTTGTCGACGGGCGGGTTCGATCTGATCGCCGAGATGAAGCTGCGCTCGCCTGCGCTTGGCGCGTTGCAGAGGTCGACTGATGCCGGCGCGGAGGTGCGCATCGACGCCTATGCGGACGGCGGTGCCGCCGCGATTTCGGTACTGACTGAGCCCTCGCGGTTCGACGGTGCGCTCGAGCACTTGCAGCACGCCGCGGCGCGACTCGGCACCCGAGGGCCGTCCGCAATTCCGGCCATGCGCAAAGATTTTCTCGTCGAGCCTTATCAGGTGCTTGAGGCGCGTGCGGCAGGTGCCGGCGGCGTATTGCTGATTGTACGAATGCTGTCGCGAGATCAACTGGAGTCGTTGCTCGAGGTGGCGCTGGCGCAGGGCTTGTTTGTGCTGCTCGAGGCCTTCGACGAACCGGACATCGACGCGGCCATGGCGCTGCTCGAGCCCCGTCGTGCAAGCATGTACACGCGGACCGGTGGCCTGCGTTTGCTGCTCGGTGTGAATTGCCGTGACCTCGTCAGTCTGCAGGTGATCCCGGATCGTTTTGCTGCTCTCGCCCCCTGTTTGCCGACCTGGATCGCGCGGGTCGCCGAAAGCGGCGTACTGTCGGCGGCGGATGCCTCTGCCGCTGCCGCAGCGGGCTATGACCTCGCTCTTGTGGGGGGTGCGCTGATGACGCACCCGATGCCGCAGCGCCTCGTCGAGGACATGTTGCAGGCCGGGCGGGCAGCGCATGGCCGGCGGCCCAGAGCCGGGCTCTCACGGAGCGTGTGAACGGTGGTGTTCGTGAAGCTGTGTGGCATGAACAGTGAAGCGGCCGTGGCCGCGGCCCTCGAGGCCGGAGCCGATGCGCTCGGCTTCGTATTCGCGCCGTCGGTGCGACGCGTTTCGCCGGCGGAGGCGCGCCGGCTTGCGGCACCGGCGCGAGGTCGCGCCAGCTGCGTTGCAGTGATGTTGCATCCGACTGCGGCCGAGGTGGGCGAGGTGATGCAGCAGTTCGCACCGGATGCACTGCAAACCGATTGGTCGGACGAGGCCGTGCTCTCAGCCGAGGCGAGGCGGATCTGGTGGCCGGTGTTGCGCAGCGACCGGGCGCTGCCCTTGTCGCTGCCGGCTCGAGTGCTCTTCGAAGGACCAGTAAGCGGAGCCGGCGAGGCCGCGGACTGGACGATGGCGCGATCGCTCGCGTCGACGACGCAACTGATCCTTGCGGGCGGACTGCATTCGGGTAACGTCGCTACGGCGATCCGTGCCGTGCAGCCGTTTGGCGTCGACGTCTCGAGCGGCATCGAGTCCGAGCCCGGGCGCAAGTGCGCCACGCGGATCCACGAATTTGTGCGTGCTGCGCGTGCAGCCGCTGCGGAGAAATGAGCATGAATGCCCACGTCAAATTTTCGGCTGCAGAGCAGAGTGCCTTGCTCGAGCAGGAACTCGCCGGTCAGTTCCCCGATGCCCGCGGTCGGTTTGGGCCCTATGGTGGCCGCTACGTACCGGAGACACTGATCCCGGCACTCGAGCGCCTCGAAGCGGGTATGCGCGAGCATCTGCACCGCGCCGATTTCCAGGCGGAGCTCACCGATCAGTTGCGTCACTGGGTTGGACGGCCTACGGCGTTGTCGTATGCACCGCGTTTGTCGGCGGCGTGGGGCGCGTCGATCTGGTTCAAGCGCGAGGATCTTGCGCATACCGGTGCCCACAAGATCAACAACGCGCTGGGGCAGGCATTGCTCGCACAGCGTCTTGGTGCCCGGCGCATCGTCGCCGAGACCGGCGCAGGTCAGCACGGTGTCGCGAGTGCGGCAGCCTGCGCCCGCCTTGGCCTGCCTTGCACGGTGTACATGGGTGCGATCGATATGGAGCGACAGGCGCCCAACGTCGGGCGCATGCGGCTGCTCGGTGCCGAGGTCGTGCCGGTGACGGGTGGCGATCAAACGCTGCGCGCCGCCATCGACGAAGCCTTGCGCGACTGGGTTGCCGATCCCGATGGTACGTTCTATCTGCTCGGCTCGGCGGTGGGTCCGCACCCGTATCCTTTTCTCGTTCGCGAACTGCAGGCGATCATCGGTCGCGAGGCGCGCGGGCAGTTCCTGGAGCGCACCGGTGCGCTGCCCGATGCCGTCTTTGCCTGTGTGGGTGGCGGCTCCAATTCCATCGGCATGTTCCACGCATTCGTGCCGGACACTTCTGTCGCCATCATCGGCGTCGAGGCGGGCGGGCGTGGCAGTGGTCTTGGTGAAAATGCCGCGAGCCTCTCCTATGGTTGGCCGGGTGTGCTGCAGGGCTGTTACTCGCTGCTGCTGCAGGATGAGAACGGCCAGATCCATGAAACGGATTCGATTTCCGCAGGTCTTGATTACCCCGGAGTCGGGCCCGAGCACGCGCTGCTGCTCGCGGCCGGCCGAGTGCGTTACGAATCGGCGACGGATGCGGAGGCACTCGCAGCGTTGCAGGAATGCTCGCGTCTCGAGGGCATACTGCCGGCGTTGGAAACGGCGCACGCGTTGCAGGGCGCCAAGCGCTGGGCCAGCTCGAACCCCGGCAAGACTGCAATTCTTTGCATGTCGGGGCGCGGCGACAAAGACATGCCAACCTTGCAGCGTACGCTGCTTGCCGGCGGTCCGTCCGCCGCCGGCCATGCGGGAGCGAAACCATGAAGCCGCATGCACGTTTGAGCAGCGCTATCCGTGCCGCTGTTGATCGCGGTGAACCGGCGCTGGTTGCGTTTATGACGGCAGGGTTTCCGCGAATCAATG
>RGWK01000278.1 GCA_010029775.1 Gammaproteobacteria bacterium | reverse complement strand
GACCGGTACGGCGTGGGCACGTACGGCGCCGCCGACACGGTCGTGTACGCGGCGTCCGCGGCGACGGGCGCCCGCGTCCGCGTGGGCTTCGCGGCCTCCGACACCATCGCCAGCTTCGTCGACGCGCTGACGGTGACCCGCAACGGCGCGCTGACCACGTCCGGCAACGTGGGCATCAACACCCTGGCGCCCGCCGCGCAGCTGCACGTCGTCGGCAACGTCCGGGTCGACGGCAACGTCGCGGCCACCGATGCCGTGGTCACCAGCAACCTGTTGGTGCAAAACATGCTGTGCAATTCCAGCATCATATTCCCGAATCCCACCGGGCATACTATACAGTACGCGAATGCTAGTTACCAAGGTGCGATGCTTGAGTTTAGGAGAGCCTCTAATCAACGATGTGGCATCGCACTTTATAATAACCAGCAAGAAACATGCGTGTATGGTAATTGGGGTGATGCAAATGCCAAAGTACGCCTGGGATTCGCGCAAACAGACACCTTTACAAATTTTACGAGCATCCTGACGGCCACGCGCGACGGCGTCAGAATCGACAATGTTCCCGGGGTTGGGTTGAACACGCTGCAAGTCTTTGGCAACGTTCTCGTGGAGGCCAGCCGTCTGACCATGACAACCAACCTCACCACCGGCAACACGGGCGTACAGATCACCGGATCCAATTACGCGGGCCCGTTGGTCGAGAAGCGCGTGGCGCCCGCCGACCGGTACGGCGTGGGCACGTACGGCGCCACCGACACGGTGTTGTACGCGGCGTCCACCGCGGCGGGAGCCCGCGTCCGCGTGGGTTTTGCCAGCACCGACACCGCGTTCGTCGACGCGCTGGCGGTGACCCGCAACGGCGTGCAACCCACGACCGGCAACGTGGGCATCAACACCCTGACGCCCACCGCGCAGCTGCACGTCGTCGGCAATGTCCAGGTCGACGGCGCCATCGTGGCCAGCCAGGACATCACCGCGTTCTCCGATCGCACGCTGAAGAGCAACCTCGACACGGTGGGGCACGCGCTCGACAAGCTGGGGCGGCTCACGGGGTACACCTTTGAGCGCGTCGACTGGCCGGGGCGCAGGTACGCCGGCGTCATCGCGCAGGACGTCGAAGCCGTGCTGCCGGAGGCGGTGGCGACCGCGACCGGCGGGGTGCTGGCGGTGTCGCACGGCAGCATGTCGGCGCTGTTCGTGGAAGCCATCAAAGAGCTGCGAAACGACTTGCACGCGCTGCGAAACAGGGTGGCCGTCCTGGAAAAAACGTGCGCGTGAGTCACTAGCGTTTTTTGCCGCTGCGGCTGCGGCTGCGGCTGCGGCTTCGCGTGCCGTAGCGGCTGCCGCTCCGTGTGCCGCTGCGGCTGCGGCTGCGGCTTCGCGTGCTGCCGCGGCTGCGGCTTCGCGTGCCGCCGCGGCTGCGGCTTCGCGTGCCGCCGCGGCTGCGGCTTCGCGTGCCGCCACCAGACTCTATTGTGGCCGGGTGGCGAAAGTCCCGGCTATACGTCGACATGTATGTGTTGTTCTGAGATCTTGCGGGTTGCTGGCTGGGCCTTAGCTCAGTGTTTATGGCTTGATTCATGGCGTTGCCGGTCAAAAAGTTGCCGTTGCTCTGGTACCTCGCGGGTTGCCGCTGAGGCCGCTGAGGCCGTTGTTGCTCTGTAACCTGGTTCGTGCCGAGCAGCTGATTTATGGCGTTGCCGCTCTGGAATCTCGCGGGTTGCCGCTCGTTGGCCTGGTTCTTGGACCTTGGCGGGCTGGGCGGCCTTGGCGGGCTGGGCCCAGCCTGCGTGGGCTGGTTTATGGCCGGATTATAGGCATTGCCGGTCAAAAGCTGCGGCCGCTGAGGCTCTGTAACCCGTGGCTGCTGCTGAGTCATGTACTGCCGCGCTAACCTGTTCATTAAAAAGTTAGAAAACAGGAATGTCGGTGGCGGCAGCGGCGGGGTCAAAAAGTTGCCGATCTGCTGCCGCTTCGGTGGCGGCAGCGTGGCCTGGTTCAGCGGCCGTTTGCCCGGCCTTGGCGGGCTGGGCCAATTATAGGCGTTGCCGGTCAAATTGTTGGCCTGCGTGGGCTTGTTTATGGCCGGATTATAGGCGTTGCCGGTCAAATAGTTGGCCTGGGTCTTGGACCTTGGCGGGCTGGGCGGCCCAGCTCTCTTCATGGCCTCATAATAGGCGTTGCCGGTCAAAAAGTTGCCGCTCTGGAGCCTCTTGGGTTGCTGCCGTCGTCGTGTGACTGGTTTTTGTACGCGGCCGTTACTTGTACGCAGCCCTTGCGCGGCTTTTACCTTGGGCCTTGGTGGCGGCAGCGGCGGGGTCAAAAAGTTGCCGATCTGCTGCCGCTTCGGTGGCGGCAGCGTGGCCTGGTTCAGCGGCCGTTTGCTCGGCCTTGGCGGGCTGGGTTGTTTGTTAGCGTTTGCGGTTCCGCCCGGCAAGTTGGGTTCAAGCAAGCTGTCATAAAAGTTCTGTATCAAACCAGGACCAACCAGGTCTTTGTCTTTGGCAACGATCGCCTTGTAATGGTCGCCGCTGAGGTACAGCCGGCCCACGTACCGACCATTGCCCATGTGCGCAATCAAATTGTACAATTCCTTGGATGGCGTGTACACGCGCACCCGCATGTTCAGCACGTTTGCGGCCGCTCGCATGGCAATCGCGTCACCGTAGCATGCATATCGTTCCATCTCTGCCATATACGCTCGTCTATTTCTGTCATTCCGGATCCCCTGATCTCGGAAGTCCTGGTCGTACAACCTGGGGTTGTCGCGCATGTGTAACACCGCCATCTGTCTCAACATGTCGGCGGCTGCAAGCAATTGTTCTGTGTTTTGCAGCGGTCCAAACCCTTTGGCCGCGTACCACGCAATCACCATGGCCGAGAACATGCAGCTGCCATCGGCGGGCGTGTCGATCAGCCGCCATTGCGACGGTACCAGGGTCTTGTCGCGTGCCGCGGTGTTGACTTGCTGTTGCTGTGGCGGCTGTGGCGGCTGTGGTGGCTGTGGCGGTTGCGCTTGCGGTTGCTGTGGCGGCTGCGGTTGCTGTTGCTGTGGCGGCTGTGGCGGTTGCTGTGGCGGTTGCTGTGGCGGCTGTGGCGGCTGTGG
>RGWK01000277.1 GCA_010029775.1 Gammaproteobacteria bacterium | reverse complement strand
TTGGTCGGCTCATCGAGCAGCATCACATTCGGGCGCTGCAGCATGAGCTTGCCGTACATCATGCGACCCTTCTCGCCACCCGAAAGAACCTTCACGGATTTTTTGGTTTCATCGCCAGAGAACAACAGCCGCCCGAGCGTGGCGCGCACGATCAGATCGTCATCGGCCTTGCCCGTCCACTGCGACATCCAGGTGAGCAGGTCCACCTTTTCCGCAAACTCAGCCTGCGGGTCCTGCGGCATGTAGCCGGGCTCAGCGTTTTCGACCCAAGTGACGCTGCCGGTGTTGGGCTTGAGCACCCCCGCAATACATTGCATTAGGGTCGTCTTGCCGATGCCGTTTGGGCCGATCACCGCAACGCGATCACCCGCCTCCACATTAAAGCTCACATTTTTAAGCACCCAAGTATCAGTGTCGGGATACCGAAAGCTCAGCTTGTCGATGTTCACTGCCGAGCGATACAGTTTTTTCGTCTGCTCAAAGCGGATGTAGGGATTCTGCCGCGACGAGGGGCGGATTTCTTCGATCTTGATCTTCTCAATGGCCTTGCGGCGCGAGGTCGCCTGCCGCGCTTTGGAGGCGTTGGCTGAAAAGCGACGCACGAACTCCTGCAGATCGGAGATGCGCTCCTTTGCCTTGGCGTTAGACGCCTCGACGCGCGCACGCGCCTGCGTGGAGGCGAGCATGAAGTCGTCGTAGTTGCCGGGGTAGATTTTCAGTTGCTGAAAATCCAGATCTGCCATGTGCGTGCACACTTGATTCAAAAAGTGCCGATCGTGGCTGATGATGATCATGGTCGAGTCCGACTCATTGAGCACACCCTCAAGCCACTGGATGGAGTGGATGTCGAGGTTGTTGGTCGGCTCATCGAGCAGCAGCACATCGGGGTTGGAGAACAGTGCCTGTGCCAGCAGCACGCGCAACTTGAGACCCGGGGGCACTTCGCGCATGAGACCGCGATGCAGCGGCTCCTCGAGTCCGGCGTCCACCAGAATGCTCGCCGCCCTCGCCTCGGCGTCATAGCCGCCGTACTCGGCAAAGCGCACCTCGAGTTCGGCGGCACGCATGTAGTCCTCGTCCGTCGCCTCCGGGTTGGCGTAGATCGCATCGCGCTCGCTCATCGCCGCCCACATCTCGGCGTGCCCCTGCATCACGACGTCGATAACGCGCTGGTCCTCGTAGCCGAATTGGTTCTGGTTCAGTTTGCCGAGCCGCAAGCCGGGCTGGAGCATCACATCACCCGAACTCGCTTCGAGATCGCCCCCCAGGATTTTGATGAGGGTGGATTTACCGCAGCCGTTCGCACCGATGAGGCCATAGCGATTGCCATCGGTGAACTTGACGGTGACGCCTTCGAACAGCGGCTTGGCGCCGAACTGGATCGAGATGTTGGAGGTCGCAAGCATGGGGGCGCGGAGTGTAGCGATTCCGCGCGGTGAAATCCCGGTTTTGCCTACTTTTTCAGCCGGTCAGCCGACCCCTGCGACGGCGCGAATCGCCCGGCTCGCCGGGCACGCTCCTCGGTCGGCGTGCAACCGAAGGCCCGCTTGTAGGCCCGACTGAGGTGCGCGGTAGAGCCAAACCCACTCTCGAGGGCCACATCGCGCACCGGCTGCAGCGTTTCGCGCAGCAGCACACGCGCCCGCTCCAGCCGCCGCTGCCGATAGAACGCGGTCGGCGCCACCTGCAACTCATCGACGAACAAGCGCTCGATCTGCCGCGTCGAGACACCCACACGGCGTGCAATCTCGCGGAGCGACAGCGGCGCATCGAGGGTTGACTCCATCAACTCGATCGCCTTGGCGAGCCTTGGGCTGCCAATGGCATAGCGATCGGGAATCTCGGCGCGCTGCGCCTCCTCCGTGCCCCGGATGCGCGGATGGATGAACTGCTCGGCCACGGTATGCGCCAGCGGCGCGCCAAACTGCTCACCGATGAAATGCGACATCATGTCGAGCGCCGCCGTGCCTCCCGAACAGGTGAACACGTCGCGATCGACGACGTACAGCGCTCGCGTCAAGCGCACCTGCGGATAGCGCGCGCGAAAGAGCTCGGCGTATTCCCAGTGCACCGTGGCGCGCCGATCGGTCAAGAGCCCCGCGTCAGCCAAGATGAAGGCACCCGAACTGATGGCGCCGACCTTGGCGCCGTGACGGGCAATGCGCCGCAGGTGATGGTGGATGGCGTGCTTGCGACCAAACTGCAAGGGCTCAAGACCTGCACAGACGATCACCATGTCAGGGCGCGAGAGCTCCGCAAACGATGCCTGCGCGGCAATCTCGATGCCATTGCTCGCGCACACCGCACGACCATCGATCGTCACCAGCGTCCATTCGAAGAGCGTGGCCTCGGCCAGCCGGTTCGCGGCCCGCAAGGGTTCGATCGCCGAGGCGAAGGCCAGCATCGGGAACTGCGGCACGAGAAGAAAGGCCATGCGGATCGGCTCAACCGGCCGAGAGACCGCCGCTCGTTTCGATGGGGTGATGTCGGAGACGCGCATGTCGAGGTCGGCTTTATACAACACCCGCCGGCCGACGACGACCACGATCTGGGGTCATGCGTACCCATGCTCAGGCGGTTGTCATCGGCGGCGGAGTGGTTGGCTGCTCCGTTCTCTACCACCTTGCCAAGTTCGGCTGGACCGACGTGGTGCTGCTCGAACGCGACGAGCTGACCTCAGGCTCGACGTGGCACGCCGCAGGCGGCATGCACACCATCAACGGCGATCCGAACGTCGCCAAGCTGCAGAAGTACACGATCGATCTCTATAAGGAGATCGAGGAACTCTCGGGTGAGCCCACAAGCCTGCACCTGACCGGTGGCGTGCTGCTCGCCGCCACCGAGGCCCGCTTCGACTGGCTGAAGAGCGTGGTCGCCAAGGGTCGCTATCTCGGCATCGAAGCCAAGATCATCACCCCGGAGCGCGCCCACGAACTGATGCCCCTGCTCGACCCCTCGTGTTTCGTCGGGGCGCTCGAGACCGTGGTGGATGGTCACCTCGACCCCTCCGGTACCACGCGCGCCTACGCCAAGGCCGCACGCAAACTGGGCGCCGACATCGAGCGCTTCACCAAGGTCGAAGAGCTGATCCAGTTGCCCGATCGCACCTGGCGGGTCAT
>RGWK01000276.1 GCA_010029775.1 Gammaproteobacteria bacterium | reverse complement strand
AGTAGGCGATCAGCTTTTTCATGTCGGTCTGCACGAGCGCGACCAAACCGATGTACACCACGGCCACCAGCGACAAACCGATGATCAACCAGTCGAGCTCGCGAGCCGCATCAGGCGTGATCGGCAACGAGAAGCGCAGGAAGCCATAGCCGCCCATCTTCAGCATGATGGCAGCCAGCACGACCGAGCCACCAGTGGGCGCCTCGACGTGCGCATCGGGCAACCAGGTGTGCACCGGGAACATCGGGATCTTCACGGCGAAGGCCGCAAAGAACGCGAGGAAGATCCACAGTTGCTCCTCCCGTGTCAGCGGCAGCGCATGCAGCGCCGCGATGTCGTAGCTGCCGGCCTTGAGGTACATGTAGATCAGCGCGATCAGCATGAACACCGAGCCCAGGAAGGTGTAGAGGAAGAACTTCAGCGTCGCATACACGCGGCGCGGCCCGCCCCAGATGCCGATGATGAGGAACATCGGGATCAGCATCGCTTCCCAGAAAAAGTAGAAGAGCAACCCATCGAGCGCGCTGAACACGCCCACCATCAGCCCTTCCATGATCAGGAATGCGGCGTAGTACTGCGAGGGACGCTTGTCTATTACCGTCCACGCCGCAATCACCACCGGCACCGTGATGAAGGTCGTGAGCAATACGAGCGGCAGCGAGATGCCATCGACACCGAGATGGTAGGTCGCGTTGAAGGCCGGGATCCACGAGGTCTGCTCGAGGAACTGGAACGCCGCAGTGCTCGGATCAAAGCCCGTGTAGAGCGGCACCGACAGCGCAAACGTCGCAACCGCTGTGGCCAAGGCGATCCACCGCCCTGCCCCGATACGCTGATCGCCGCAGGCCAGCACCAGCAAGCCACCCGCAACGGGCAACCAGATCAGAATCGACAACAACGCTGACTGAATCATGCGAACACCAGGAACCACGCCAGCAAGCCAGCGAGACCGATCATCATCCAGAAGGCATAGGAGTAGAGGTAGCCGGTCTGGATCCGACGCACCACACCCGACAACGCACCGACGAGACTCGCGCTGCCGTTGACGAGCGCGCCATCGATCAGGGTCTGATCACCCGCCTTCCAGAACACCCGTCCGAGCAGCCTGCTGCCCGCGGCCAGGACATTCTCGTTGAACCAGTCGAAGTAATACTTGTTGTCGAGCACCTTATGGATCGGCCCAAAGAGCGCGCCGAGGCGCGCGGCCGCTGCAGGATTTTTCAGGAACAGGTACCACGCCGACACCACCCCGCCGAGCGCGAGCCAGAACGGCGGATGGCCGACCGCAGCGAGCGCAAAGGAGGCGGGATCGTGGAAGTGGCTCGCGAGCTCGGCCAACACGTCGTTGCGCTCAAGCACAACGATGGCGCCGGCGAAATAGCCCCCGAACAGCACCGTCTGCACCGTCAAGTAGCCGATAACGATTGAGGGGATGGCGAGCAGCACGAGCGGCAACGTCACGACCCACGGGCTCTCATGCGGCGTGCCGCCGTGCCCATGGTGAGCGTGATCATCGTGAGCATGCTCGTCATGCGCATGACCATCGGAGGCATGACCATCGTGGGCCTCGTCGGCGTGCGCCCACCGAGGCGCACCGTGGAAGGTCATGAACACCATGCGAAAGGTGTAGAACGCCGTGATGAACACGCCGATCAGCACACACCAGTACGCATACCCCGCGCCCCAGCGATGAGACTCGTGCACCGCCTCGATGATGAAATCCTTCGAGTAGAAACCGGACAGGAACGGCGTGCCGATGAGCGCCAAAGCGCCGATCCAGCAGGTGGCCGCCGTAATCGGCATCAGGCGCGCGAGACCACCCATCTTGCGCATGTCCTGCTCGTGATGCATGCCAATGATCACCGAGCCCGCCGCGAGAAACAGCAACGCCTTGAAGAACGCATGCGTCATCAGGTGGAAGATCGCCGCGCCATACGCGGACGCCCCGAGCGCCACCGTCATGTAGCCGAGCTGCGAGAGCGTCGAGTACGCCACGACGCGCTTGATGTCGTTGTTGACGATGCCGAGAAAGCCCATGAATAGGGCCGTCGTCGCCCCAATCACCAGCACGAATGACAGCGCTGCCTCGGACTGCTCGAAGAGTGGCGAGAACCGCGCCACCATGAAAATGCCCGCCGTGACCATGGTCGCGGCATGGATCAGCGCCGAAATCGGCGTCGGGCCTTCCATCGAGTCAGGCAACCACACGTGCAACGGCACCTGCGCCGACTTGCCCATAGCGCCAATGAAGAGGCAGATACAAATCAGCGTGATCGCCGACACCGACCACGTGTCACTCAGCGCGAACTGCGCCCCCGCGATAGCCGGTGCCGCTGCGAAAGCGTCCAAGTAGTCAAGGGAGCCCGTGTAGTACACGACACCCGCAATGCCGAGCACGAAGCCGAAGTCGCCCACGCGGTTGACGAGGAAGGCTTTCATGTTGGCGAAGATCGCGCTCGGCTTCGTGTACCAGAACCCGATCAGCAGGTACGACACGACACCCACCGCTTCCCAGCCGAAAAACAGCTGCAAGAAGTTGTTGGACATCACGAGCATCAACATCGCGAAGGTGAACAGCGAGATGTAGGCGAAAAAGCGCTGGTAGCCCGGATCCTCGTGCATGTAGCCGATGGTGTAGATGTGCACGCAGAGCGACACGAAGGTCACTACGCACATCATCAGCACCGACAACTGATCGACCAGAAAGCCGACCTCCATCCGGATGCCATCGCTGACAAGCCAAGTGTAGACGGTGTCGTTGTAGACCCCGACTTCGCCGCCGAGCAGCTGCCACGCGATCTGCGCCGACAACACGAACGAAGCACCCACCGCCGCGATCGTGATGACATGCGCGCCCGTGCGGCCGATCCACTTGCCGGCAAGTCCTGCAAGGATCGCTGCGAAGAGCGGCAGCAGAGGGATGGCGAGCAGTACGTTCGGATTCATCGGCTCAGCCCTTCATCGTGTCGAGGTCTTCGACGTTGATGCTGCGCCGCTCGCGGAACAACACCACCAGAATGGCGAGTCCAATCGCCGACTCGGCCGCAGCGACCGTCAGCACGAAGAACACAAAGACCTGGCCATCGAGATCGCCGAGAAAGCGCGAGAACGACACAAAG
>RGWK01000275.1 GCA_010029775.1 Gammaproteobacteria bacterium | reverse complement strand
TTCTCGTATTGCTCAACCTGACGACTCATGAAATCGAGAGTTCTCGAAGACCGCGAAAGCCGCAGCGGACGAGCAGCGCACCGCCGAGCAGCAACAGCGCGGGCGCCACCATCAAAGAGCGGCTGACGAGCTCAGGTGAGCCGAAGACAAGGTCGGTGAACAGCGCCACTACGAGCGGCCCGCCCGCTTGGCCGACGATGTTGGCGATCAGCAGGTACATGGCGACCAAAAGACCGCGCATGCGCGAGGGACAGATCACCGGAATCAGCGCCGGACCTGCGCCGAAGGGCATCGTGCCAAAGAAAACAGCCGGTGCGAGCAGCGCGACCGCCCACTCGGCGTTCGGCATCATCGGGAAGGCAATGACGAACGGCACGGTGACGAGCGCCGCGTAGCAGGCGGTGCGCAAATGTCCATCACGCATGCCGCGGGCCTGCAGTCGATCGGCAATCCAGCCACCGGCGATGACACCGCCCGTGCCGCAGAAGAGGAAAATCAGCCCGTAGGCATAACCCACTTGCGAGGCGTTCCAGCCCAGATTACGGATGAAATGCGCCGGCACCCAGGCACCCAGGCAGAACTGCACGGCCGCAAGCACCGAGATGCCGAAGAACACCGCAACGAACACACCGACGTTGCTACGCACGAACTGCAGCACTTCGGCGAGCGAGGGTTTGTCGTTGCTGCCGGTGGCCGTCGTCGAGCGCCGTTCGGGTTCGCGGACGGTCAGCAGGAACCAGATCACCACGATGAACCCAGGCAGTGCACCGAGCACAAATGCGGCCTCCCACGGCCGCATCTCGCCAAACAGCGGCAACACCACGCGATCGAGGGCGGAGAGCTGTGCGATCAGCCAGCCGCCGACCAGCAGCGCCACGCCGGAGCCTACGAAACTCGCACCGGTGAAGACGCTGACGGGCAAGGACACGCGATGCGAGCGAAACAGGTCGCCGAGCATCGAGAATCCCGAGGGCGTGAGCGTGGCCTCACCTACGCCAACTACGGTGCGTGCGAGAAATAACTGCACGAAATTCTTTGCAAGGCCACACGCTGCCGCAGCAGCCGTCCATAGGATGATGCCGACGGCAATGATGCGACGACGATTGCCGGTGTCGGCGAGTCGGCCGAGCGGCACGGCGGCAATGGCATAGAACAAGGCGAACGCGAGGCCTTGCAGCAGGCTGATCTGCGTGTCGGAGATGGCGAGGTCTGCCTTGATGTCCTCCACCAGCAGATTGATGATCTGCCGGTCGATGAACGCCACCATCGCGCAGACGCAGAGTACGAACACCACGTACCAGCCGTAGGTCTCGCTCGGCCAAGGCCGATCGCCGGCGGTGTTGGCGGGCGCGCTCATCCGCGACGATCCGCCAGAATGAAGTCCGCCGCTCGCTCGCCGATCATCATGGCCGCGGCATTGGTGTTGGCCGAGACGAGGCTCGGCATGATGGATGCATCGACCACTCTGACCCCCTCCACACCGCGCACGTTGAGTCGTGGTGTGACCACTGCCTCGGCGTCGGAACCCATCCGACACGTACCGACCGGATGGTAGCCGAGAAAGCTGGTCTTTCGAATGTGCTCGATCCACGCCGCATCGTCCTGCACGGCGGGTCCAGGCAGGAACTCACCGCGCATGTACGGGGCGAAGGCTGACGCCTCGAGCAATCGGCGTGCGAGTTTGCAGCCTGCCAGTTGGCGGCGCAGATCGTCCGGGTGATCGAGCAGTCGATGCTCGATGCGGATGGGATCGGCGGGATTGGCCGAGCGCAGGCTCAGTCGACCGCGTGTTGCGGGTCGACAGGTGTTGAAGACGATGGAGACGGCAGGACCGAGATACGGAATCACGCCGCGCTCGTCGAACGAGAACGCAAACGGTCCGAACAGGAATTGCAGATCGGGTTCGGGTTCGCTGGGGTCGGAACGCAAGAAGGCGACCGCATGCGGGTAGGGGCTTGAGGCGGGGCCGCGCCCGGTGAAGAGCCAGTACGCCGCGTTGCGCGCCATGCGCCACGGTGTGGCGTCCATGTTGTAGGTGTGCTGATTATGGATCGACCCGTCGTCTGCTCGCGCGACAACGCCGCTGCAGCGAGTGCCTGCGAACATCATGTGTTGAACCGCGAATCCCGTGCGGATCTCGAGGTTGCGACGGTGTTTTGCCGTGCCGAGGTAGGCGCGTGCTGCGCTCCAGCGCCAGCCCTGACGCTGGGTGACCTGAGGTTCCGCCGCGCCTTCCTGACGCTCGCCGTTGTAGTCCGCATTGGCGGCAAAGCCCAGTTCCTGGGCGGCTTCGACGAAGACCGAACCGAGCGGATGACGCGTACGCAGGCGAGAGACGTGCATCGGGCCGTCACGGCCACGCCAGCTGTCCTCGCCCAGGACCGAGTTCTCCAGCCGCTTGAAGTAGGGCAGCAGCTCATCGAACGACCAGCCCGGATTGCCGGCAGCCGCCCAAGCGTCATAGTCGCTGCGTGCGCCGCGCACGAACAGCATGCCGTTGATTGAACTCGAGCCGCCAAGGGTCCGGCCGGCCGGCCACAGATCCACTTTGCCGTGGCGGGAGTCGTCAGGGTCGGCGAGCAGGCACCAGTCGTAACGCGGATTGCCAATGGCCTTGATGAGCGCTGCAGGCACGTGGATGTAGGGTGAGCGGTCACTCGGCCCCGCTTCGAGCAGCAGCACACGAATGGCGGGATCCGCCGAGAGTCGGTGGGCGAGTGCGCAGCCTGCCGAGCCCGCGCCGACGATAATGTAGTCCCAGTTCATGGCTCGAGTCTGGTCATCCCTGCCGTAGCCAAACCAATTGATTCCGTTGCACAATCCATGCGTTCGCTGCATCGCGAACCTACTCACCCGGCGATCATTCCATGGAACTGCGTCAGTTGCGTCATTTCGTTGCCGTCGTCGACAGCGCCAATCTGTCGCGTGCGGCCGAACGCGTGGCCATCAGCCAGCCGGCGCTGACCCGCAGCATCAAGAACCTGGAGGATCTGCTCGGCGTGGAGCTTCTCGAGCGCCAGCCCCGTGGGGTGGTGCCGACCGAGGCCGGGCTCGCGCTCTACCATCACGCACAGATCGTGCTGAATGCCTGTCAGCGCCTGACGCGAGAGGTCCGTGAGC
>RGWK01000274.1 GCA_010029775.1 Gammaproteobacteria bacterium | reverse complement strand
AAGCCGGCCATGATGGCGTTCTTGCGACCGCCCTTCTTGTAATCGGTCAACGCCCGCTCGAGGTAATCGGCATGCTGACCGGCGAGGTTCGGGTACTGCGGCGTGATGCCGAGACCATCGTTGCCATGGCAGGCAACACAGGTCTGCGCCGCCGCCGGCGCCTTGCCGACAGGCTTGGCGATGCCGCCCGGCTGCAAGACGGGTCCGGCGAGGAACGCCGCGATATCGGCATATTGCTCGTCGGTCCAGCCTGACGCATTGGCGTGCATGGTGGCGTGACTGCGCTCGCCCGAACGGTAGGCCTGCAGGGCGATCACGAGGTACTCCGGGTGCTGGCCGCGCAACTTCGGCACGCGGTAGTTCGGGTAGGAGTTCTTGTAGTTCGGAATGCCGTGGCACCCGAGACAGGTGTAGGCGAGGCGCGCGCCCCGCTCGGCGTTGCCGGCCGACTGCGCGAAGACCGACGGAGTGGCCATCGCCACGATCAAGGACAGCGCCACGAGAAACTTCGACACCGCAACCCCCAGAACCAGTCGAATTGAGCGTAAAACCGGCCGCGATGTTAAGGTTTCGCAGCCCGAAATGCCACCACGGACAGCGCATGATCGCCCTGTTGCAACGAGTCTCGAGCGCCAGCGTCCGCGTCGGCGGAGCGTGTATTGGCGCGATCGATGCGGGATTGCTGGTCCTCGTGGGCGTCCAACCGGCCGATGACGAACAGGCCGCCCAGCGGTTACTGGAACGGGTTCTCGCCTATCGGGTGTTCCCGGATGACCTAGGCCGGATGAACCTCTCGCTCACCGACACCGCAGGCGGACTGCTGCTCGTACCCCAGTTCACGCTTGCGGCCGACACCCGCAAGGGTAACCGGCCCGGGTTCAGCACCGCCGCCCCCCCGGAGCAGGCCGAGCGGCTGTTCCTGCGGTTCTGCGAACTCGCCAGGGCAGCGCACGGACGGGTGGAAACCGGCCGGTTCGGCGCCGACATGCAGGTGGCACTGGTCAACGAGGGCCCGGTGACCTTTTGGCTGCAGGCCGGCGGGCCGGGATGAGACCGTCTCCGGCCGACGGTCGCACAAGCAGACGAGGCGGAACTTTCACGGATTTCCGGCGCTCTTTTGTCCTATCATCGGGTCCTTAAACACGCGGTACAGCAGAGGTCGTTATGGGAATCGGAATGCGCGAATTGATCATCATCTTACTGGTGGTGCTGCTGGTATTCGGCGCGAAGAAACTGCGCACCATCGGTGCAGACCTCGGTGCCGCGGTGAAGGGTTTCAAGAAGGGTATGGACGACGGCGACGCCGCTGAGAGCGTCAAGCAGATCAAGCAGGAAGCCGCCGATGCCGATTTCCCCGAGTCGGCCAAGCCTGCCGCCGCTGAAGCGAAGACCCCCGACCGCAACGCCTGACGAGGGTCGCCGGGCTCCGGCGAGATCACCATGTTCGAAGTCGGATTCAGCGAACTGCTGCTGATCATGGGGCTGGCGCTGCTCGTGCTTGGTCCGGAGAAGTTGCCGAAGGTCGTCGGCGAGATCGGTCGCTGGATGGGTCGGGCCCGGGCCATGGCGCGGCAGTTCCGCGAGCAGCTCGAAGAAGAGTCGCTGGAAAACACCCGCCGTCGCCAAGAACGCGAGGCCGCCGCCACCCCGGCGAGTGCCCGCTGCAGCTGAGTCGGCCACAGCCACTCCCGAGCCGCCGCCGTTCATGGACGCGACGGGCACCGTAGACGATTATCTGACGCCGCACTCGGCGCCCCCGCAGGCCGACACGCCCGCGCACCACGACACGGCCGCGCCTACCGAGGCGCCTGCGCAGGATGAGCGGCGAGCCTGAACAACTTGCCGAAGGCACCCTGATCTCGCATCTGCTGGAGTTGCGCGATCGGCTGCTGCGCGCCTTTCTTTCGGTGATCCTGGTCTTCGTACCGCTCGCATTCTTCGCCAACGAAGTGTTCACGTTGGTGGCGCAGCCGCTCATCAACCAGCTTCCCGCCGGCTCCTCGCTGATCGCCACCAGCGTGATCTCGCCGTTCATGACGCCGTTCAAACTGGCCTTCTTCGTGGCGCTGTTTCTGGCGATGCCCTACGTGCTCTACCAGATCTGGGCCTTCGTCGCGCCCGGCCTCTACCGCCACGAAAAACGTTTCGCGATGCCGCTGCTCGTCTCCTCGGTGCTGCTGTTTTATGCCGGCGTGGCCTTCGCCTACTTCGTGGTATTCCCGGTGATGTTCCAGTTCTTCGCCAACACCACACCGGCCGGCGTGCGCATGATGACCGACATCACGAGCTACATGGATTTCGTACTCACGATGTTCCTGTGCTTCGGTCTCGCGTTCGAGGTTCCCGTCGTAGTCGTGCTGCTGGTGCTGACGCGCCTCGTCAGCGTCGAGAAACTCGCCGAGGTGCGCGGCTACGTGCTGATCGGCATTTTCGTGGTCGCTGCGGTGCTCACGCCGCCCGATGCCATCTCGCAGACCATCATGGCCGTACCCATGTATCTGCTCTACGAAAGCGGTCTGCTGATGGCTCGACTGATGGAGCGCATGCGGCGCAAGAGCGAGGCCGAGGCCAACGAAGCCGAAGCCTGAGCTGCCGCGGCTGCCTTGCCGCCAACCCCCGGGATCACGCACACTCGGCAGCACTTTGCGGGGGGCTGATATCCAATGAACGATTCCTCGACCAAGACTTTTCTCGGGCATCCGCGCGGTCTCGCCACGCTCTTCATGACCGAGTTTTTCGAGCGCTTCACCTACTACGGCATGCGTGCGCTGCTCGTCCTCTTCCTGGTGGCAGCCACCACCGACGCCAATCCCGGATTCGGCATGGACCGCGAAACCGCGGGCGCGATCTACGGGCTCTACACCGGCGCCGTGTTCCTCTTTTCGCTGCCGGGCGGCTGGATTGCCGATCGGCTGATCGGCCAGCGGCGCGCGGTCTACTGGGGCGGCATCATCATCGCGCTCGGGAATTTCCTGCTCGCCGTGCCCGCAGGTCCGGGCATGTTCTACTTGGGGCTTGCGGTCATCGTGATCGGCGTCGGACTGCTCAAGCCCAACATCTCCGCCATCGTCGGCGCCCTCTACGAAGGCCAGCCCGGCGCACGACGCGACGCGGGTTTCTCGATTTTC
>RGWK01000273.1 GCA_010029775.1 Gammaproteobacteria bacterium | reverse complement strand
CGGCCGCCGAGGCTGTTTCATAGCGCGAGATGTAATCGAGACTCACATCGCAGAAACTGCATTGCTTCCAATAGCAGCCATGCGCCACCGTCAGTTTGTTCCATCGACCGTCGGACCACAGTCGATGCATGGGATTGAGCATGTCGAGCAACGACAGGTAGCGTGACAGCGGCAACCCCTCCCAGCTCGGCGTACCGGTCTCGGCGAAGGGCACATCAGGCTCGGCCGCGTTGATGTAGCGCACGGTGGCCGCGGATGCCCCCTCACGCACGAAGGTACGCACCAGCCGCTCCCGTGGACGATTGCCTCGCAGGTACTCGAGCAAGGCCCGCAAGGGTGTCTCGCCACCGTCGAGCGTGACGAAGTCAACGAAATCGAACAGGCGGGGCTCGGCGAGGTCGCGCAATTCCGTGTTGACGTAGCCACCGCCTAGCGCGATGGGTGTGGACGGCTGCTCGGTCTTGATCGTTTGCGCAATCCGCAGCGCACCGTAAAGCGCCCCTGGGAACGGCACCGAGATCAGGACCAGATCCGGCTGATGCCGCTGCAACGCCTCTCGGGTGAGTCGATCGAGCGTGGCATCGATGATGTTATGCGGCGCTGCGAGTGCGCGCGCGAGCGGTTCGAAACTGGCTTGACTCGCGGCCAACTTCTCACCGTAGCGAACGAAGTCGAAGCGCGCATCCACCGACTCGCGCAGTACGTCGGCAAGGTCGTTCAGGTACAGGGTGGCCAGATGCCGCGCCCGATCCTGCGTGCCCAAAGCGCCGAACGCCCAAGCCAGCGGATCCTCACTGTCACCCCCGTCGAAACCCTGCAGACTCTCGAACCGCGATCCCTCCGGCAGAAATTGCCGTGACACAATGCGATGCGCCAGCGTCGCGTCGTGACCTTGCAGAAAACCGATCACCGGATCGATGGTCGCCAGATATCGGGGCACATGACGCAGGAAATGCGCCGTCTGCGCGCCAAGTCGCCTACGCCGCGCAGCGCTTCCGCCCCTCGACTCAATGGTCGCAGCGAGATCACGCAACCCCTGGCTCGAGAGCAGTTCGAGCACGAGCCCTAGCGCCAGATCTTCCTGCTTCGCCGTGACCCCCTGCAAACGCAGAAAACCCGTCAGATACGCCGTCGAGGGATACGGCGTATTGAGCTGCGTCATCGGTGGAATGAGCGAAAGGACTCGCAACGGACTAGGATCCGTCGACGATATTTAGCGTAGTGAGCATGATCTTTCCCGGTTGAAAAATAACGCGCCGACCTAATCTTTAGAGGTAACATTTTGCCTTGTTTCGGAGCTCACGACATGGGTCAGGTCAGCAGCGTCACCGGTGACAACTTCCAGAGCGCCGTTCTGGAACACTCGCGTCTTGAACCCGTACTGGTGGACTTTTGGGCGCCGTGGTGCGGCCCCTGCCGAACCCTGGCCCCCCTGCTCGACCAGCTGGCTGCCGAGACCCCTGGGCTCAAGGTGGTCAAACTCAACACCGATGAAGAAGGCAGCATTGCGGCGCAATACGCCATCCGCAGCATCCCGGCGGTGAAGTTGTTCCGTGACGGCCGAGTCGTCGATGAGTTCGTTGGTGCCCAGCCACTCGGCGCCATACGCGAGTTCGTCCGGCGCCACCTGCCGAGTGGCTCTGCCTCCGCATTGCAGGCCGCGCGATCGCTGCGCGCGTCCGGCCAAATCGCGGCGGCGCTCGAGCAACTTCGCGCACTGCACGAGTCGGAGCCCACCGACGATGAGTTGGCGGCAGAGTTGGCGGAATGCCTCGGTCTCAGCGGCGACCCGGTGGCAGGTCGCACCCTCCTGCAGGCCCGATCACCGCAGGCGCAGTCATCCCCTGCCGTCAAACGCGCCTATGCGACGCTGCATTTCGTTCAAGTCGCGCTCTCGCCCGATGAAACAGACGCCATTCAGTCGGCGAGAGTGAGTGCTGCGCGCGAACTGCTGCGGGCTCGTCACAGGGAAGGTATTGACGCCCTGCTCGCAACTGCAGGCCGTAATCGGCGTTATGCCGTGGGCGCAGGCAAGAACGACCTGCTCGAGGCCTTTGTTCTCGCCGCTGCTGATGAGCCGCTGGTCGCCGCTGCGAGGCGACGCCTCGCGGCGCTGCTGCACTGAGCGCTCAAGCGCGCAGGGCTGGCGTCAGGCGTGAGCCTCGCGACGCAGCCGCGCCGCCTCGTCCGCACCAAGATAGGCCTTGATCAGCCGGCGCACCCCGTAGAGCAGCGGGATCATCGCGATCGCCACCAGCATCTTATAGATATAGTTGACCGTACCAACCGCCAGAAATTGAGCCACAGGCCATTTCTGCGGGCCCAGCACGAAGGCCACGTACAGCACCACAAAGCTGTCGATCAACTGCGACACGGCCGTCGAACCTGTGGCCCGCAACCAAATATGACCTTCGCCGGTGAGGCGACGGATGCGCTGGAACACGGTGACGTCGACCAACTGACCGATGAGGAAGGCGATCAGTGAACCGCCAATGATCCATAAACCCTGACCAAAGACCTGCGCGTAGGCGTACTGGATGTCGGGGACGCCGAGTGAACGGTTGGCCTCGATCCAGAACCCTGCGGGCGCCAAGCCAATCGCGAGGTAGGCTCCAGCGAAGGCGTAGCAGATGAACAGCACGGCGGTCCAAGAAATAAAGCGAACGCCGCGAAGCCCGTAGTACTCGTTGATGATGTCCGTCATCACGAATACAAACGGCCAGAGCAGGACGCCGGCGGTGAAGTTCAGCGTGCCCGACACGCCAAGCAGAGACCACTCGAACGGCGCGATGCCGAGCGTGTCTTCGAGCGAGAAGATCTTCACGCCAACGAACTCGGCCATCAACGCATTGGTGAGGAAAAACCCCGCCAACATGATGAACAGCCGATTCGCCCGAGAGGCTGTGGTGCTCATTCAGCCGACTCCACTCAGTACGGCGTGCAGAAGCAGTGGGCGTACAGGCGATCGGCTACGGCCATCCGATTGAAGCGCGCAACCTCACGTTCGACCGGACCGAAGTCGCGCCGCACGCCTTGCGCGAACGCCAGCGTCGCAGGGTCGATACCCGAGGCCCGGATCATCACGCCGGCTCCCCAGACCTTGAAGTTGGCCAGCAACTCCTGCGCGAAACTCTTC
>RGWK01000272.1 GCA_010029775.1 Gammaproteobacteria bacterium | reverse complement strand
TCAGCTCCCCCGTGCCCCCGTACGAGCGGTCAGCGTCTCGGAGCCGCAGCCCCCTCCGATAGCTGACCGACTGACCCGCGGGTTCGGGCGCGAGCCTGGCACCCTCTGGGCCAGTCTATAAAGGCAATCATGTCGAAGCCCTCGGAGACGCTGGTCGTGGTGAACTCCGCGAACCGGAACATTGCCGTGTACCCGGAGCCCAACGACTTCGTCCTCGACCTCAAGCAGCGCTTCGAGGTGCAGCTCATCTCTCTGGGGTTCCTGCAGCTCCCCTACTCCCAGTTCCTCGTGGAGCACGACTGGGACAGCTTCTTCTTCGACGTGGGGCTCAGCTTCCCTCTGCAAGTGGCCAGGACGCTCTACTTCAGGGCGCCCTCGGGCGAGAGCAGGGAGCTCGTCTGTCTGCCCGCCCCCTTCACGCAGGTGGTCTACGTGGGAGCCACGCCGGAGGGCCTCTCGCTCTGGAGGGTGGACCCACGGGTCGGGCCGGTCGCGGCCCACGGGCTCGTGCAGGCGTCCCTGGGCGTCGTGCCCGCCAAGGTCCTCTTCGCCCCCGATCAGGCGCCGCTGCAGGTCTTCAAGGTCCCCTCGCCCACCGACCTGATCACGCCCCGTGCGCCCTCCGGCATCCAGCCGGGCTACACGGCCGTCCTTGTGTGCACCGCGGCGGGCGTGAGGACCTTCTGCAGCCCCGAGCACCTCTGCCGCGCCCTCAACGCCTTCCTGGGCGACGCCTCCATCCAGCTGCCCCTGCGCTTCTCCTACCACGCCGCCGAGATGACGCTGGCCCTGCAGCCGCAGGCGCTCGCGGGGGGGATGGTCTTCCTGGACGCCCGCGAGACGAGCCTGCTCTCCACGCTGTCCTTCCCCTGCCCGCGGGGCACGCTCCCGCTCCAGCCGATGCTGAGCACGCGCTTTCCCACGGCCATCGAGCGCAGGGTACCCATCGGCAACTACGACTACAACTCCCTGCGGCAGCAGGTGGAGATCCTCGTGAACCCGCTGGGCCAGTTCTCGACGATCCTCTCCAGCAAGATCTACGTCAACTTCTTCGGGGAGAGCGAGCTGCCGCCCTTCACGGAGGTGACGATCGCCAGCGCCATCCTCTACGACCCCAAGGCAGTGGCCCTCTATGTCTCCGAGCAGCTGGCGCTGGCGGGCGGAGCGCTGGCCTCGATCCGCCTGGACTTCACGGAGGACACCTTCGTGATCTTTGGAAAGGTCCCCTTCAGGATCTTCTGGGGCGAGTCCCGGCTGGGCGCGCAGCTGGGCTTCGACGCCGACCTCAAGCTGGACGTCTTCCACCGGGGCACGCCCCGGTTCTACTGCCAGACCCCAAGCCGCGTGCAACTCGCGCAGCTCTACGGGGGCGAGTCCTGTCAGCACATGAAGACGCTCGTCTTCCAGTCCAGCGGCCGCCTCCAGGGCTTCAAGGCCGGCGGCGACGGGCCCGTCGTGCGCGCCTCGGGGCCGGAGGGCCTCTCCGTGCCAGTGGGCGTGGTGCCCTGCGAGTACCTCGTGGCGCTGCCCCGGCCGGGGGACGCCGAGGGCTTCTTCTGGACGGTCGCCAGCCTCACGCAGGCCGGCCTCATGCCAGAGCCGCCGGCGGCGCTGCCCAAGTGGTACACGCTGCTCTCCCCGCTCGTGGCCGAGGACCTCTCCTGCCTCTGCACGGAGAAGCAGCGCATCGTCCCCTGCCCCGTCTTCAACTGCGCCGTGAACCTCTACTTCCCCACGCCGCCCGGCTCCATGCAGCCCCGCATGGCCGAGATCATGGGCTTCGAGCCTGGCGCCGCGCTCTGGCCGCTGGACGTGGCCCTGAACGCCTTCGGCCCGGCGCCGGCCCTCAAGGCCCCCTACCACGTGACGCTCGAGGGGCCCTTCTACGTCCTCGTGGACCTCGGCCTCGAGCACATG
Organism: Gammaproteobacteria bacterium; assembly: GCA_010029775.1. Lineage (GTDB taxonomy): Bacteria > Pseudomonadota > Gammaproteobacteria > Steroidobacterales > Steroidobacteraceae > UBA964. Next base: position 1,233 of record RGWK01000272.1, on the reverse strand, counting down.
AGCGCCACCATCACGCACCGCACCGGCAACGACGTGAAGAGCCGCTACTTCGCCTGCGTCGCCCTCTTCTCCAACTTCAAGCTGGAGCGCTACTACAAGGCCGAGCAGGCCACCACGGGAATCAACGTGGTGAACTCCTTCCACGTGCGCATCACGAATCCCTGGGGCGCCAGCTACCAGTTCCACGGCAAGAACTGGTCGGCCGCCCTGAACTTCGTGCACCTGCAAAAGGCCATCCGCACGGAGTGCCCGTGAGCCAAGGCCATGGCAGTGTATGCCGACGAAGACATATCCTTCTGCCCAGGGGACGCCACTCGTTCGACCCCCCCGTCTCCAGCAGTCTTCTCCTGCCAGTGCCATTAAAAGTCCAGACCGATGCAGGAACGTCCACTGGCAGATTCTTTCGATACTTCCGCGCCTCCCTGGCCAGCCGCGAAGTCCAGTTGCGCAGCACGCGGCTGACGTTCAAGTCATGCGAAGCCACGAGCACGGCCCTCAGCGGCTTGACCCACGGGGAATACAGCGCAGCGTGCAGCAAGACGTACGGCTTCCTCATCAGCTCCAGCAGCACGCCTCGCTGCCCAAGGGAAGCAGACATATCGCTGGACGAAAGCAAGAACGAATCATAGTCCCACAGGGACTCCAGGCCGTGCTCGCGAATCAGCTGGCGGGCCACGGATCGCCAGTAGACACACGAATGCAGCGTGGCCTCGTCAACGGGGCCCAGTTGATCCCCCCTTCTGTAGGCTACAGCCAGCGAAGAACACGGCGCAGCGGTGTGGTTCCACTCCAACTCCATGATCGACTTATGCACAACCTCAGGCGTCACATCATCGGCTGGATCTTCCGGCAGCAGCGCGCTAGGCACCCGCACCCACGCTTCGCCGTCGCCTTCCACAGAAAGCAGCCTGCGCGACCCGTAGGTCACTTGACCGCCTCGCATCTGCGTGGACACCGACATGCGTATCAGAGACCCGGTCTCCGACACTACCTCGGCACAGAAGGGCGCCAGCGCGTTGGCGCACGACACCAGGGACAGCTCGCCCCACGCGTAGTAGCCGCCGCGGCCTCACAAATGTCATTGTTAAATACCAATACTAGGTATTTACACCAAAGCATCGTTGAGTATGGCAAAGCTATTACTAGCAGTATGCCAGACCCGCTTTCCGTAATTTTCTTTGTTAATAGTGGTAGTGAAGCAAATGATTTAGCGATTCGCTTGGCTAGGGCGCA
>RGWK01000271.1 GCA_010029775.1 Gammaproteobacteria bacterium | reverse complement strand
GGTGAGTGCGAGTTCTCGTGTCGGGTAGCTCGCAAACGGCAAATCCGCCATCAACAGCGGGCGATGCAGGCCTCGCGCCACCGACTGGCAGTGATAGACCATCTGGTCCATGGTGACGGGCACGGTGGTGTCGTGACCCTGAATGACCATGCCGAGCGAATCGCCCACCAGCACGATGTCTGCATCCGCCTCGTCCACCAACGCAGCAAAGCTGGCGTCATAGCAAGTCAACGACGCGATCTTTTCGCCCTCCGCCTTCATCTTGTGCAGCGTGGCGAGCGAGACGGGTGGACGCGTCGAGTCGCGCAATTGCAGGTGGGTATACACGGCAGGTCTCCGAAAATTTGATCAGATCGCTGCGTGTCGCAGCGGATTGAAATACAGCTTGCCCTTGCGCATGCGTCGGATGGCGCCCAGTAACTCGTTGAAGTCCGCCTCGCTCGAGAGCGGGTCGAGCGTTGCGGCGTTGACGATCAGCGTTGGCGCGCCCTCGTAGTCGTGGAAAAACCGCGCGTAGGCTTCGTTGAGTTTTTCCAGATACGCACGCTCGATCAGTTGCTCGGCCTTGATGCGACGCCGACCAATGCGCTCGAGCAACACATCGACCGGGGCCTGCAGATAGATTACGAGATCGGGCTTCGGCGGGTCGACCACCATTCGCGCGTACACCTGCTCGTAGAGCGCGAACTCGGCCTCATCGAGTGTTACCCGCGCAAACAGCCGATCCTTTTCGAGCAGGTAGTCCGCCACACGCACGGGAGCGAACAGGTCCGCCTGCCGCAACGACGACAACTGCTGCGTGCGCTGAAAAAGAAAATGCAATTGCGCCGGCAACGCCGCAGCCACCGGGTCGCGGTAGAAACGCTCGAGAAACGGATTGGTATCGGCCTGCTCGAGCACGAGTTCGGCGTTCCACACTTCTGCCAGACGCCGAGCAAGCGAGGTTTTGCCCACGCCGATCGGGCCCTCGATCACCACGAAACGATGTGTGACGTTATCGGACATGTTCACCGCAACCGCTGCACACCGCGGTCGACGACCCGGGAGGCCAGATCGCGCACGACTCCCAATCCGGGAATTGACAGGTGTGGCGCAATCTCAAGAAGAGGATACAGAACGAAATCCCGCTCCGGTATCCCGGGGTGCGGCACGCGCAAGCCCTCGGCCTCGAGGCGAGCCTCACCGTGCACCAGCAGATCGAGATCGATGTGGCGCGGCCCCCATCGCTCGCCATCACGCCGACGACCGAGACCTTGCTCGATCTCGAGCAGGCGCTGGAGCAGTTGCATCGGGGTGCTGAGCGTCAGCACACCGACCACCGCATTGACGAAAGGTTGCTGCTCGATCGGCCCGAACGGCGCGGTTCGATAGAGTCCGCTGCGGCAGACGACCCGCGTCAGCTCCAGGTCATCCAGACGTTCGATGGCCTGCCCGATGAGCGCCACCGAGTCCCCAAGGTTGCTGCCGAGCCCGACGTAAGCCGGCACCCAGCGCGTGCTATCAGGACCCGCCGCCACCGCCACGCCCGCGACCACCGCGACCACGACGCCGACCGCGGCGCCGACCCGCAGACTCGCCACCGGCGCCACCGACCGCAGGAGCGCCCGCACTCGCCTCGCTGAGCGCGGCACGTTGCTGCGGATTGGCCGACTGCAACTGCTCCCACCAACGCACGATGGCCGCATCCGCCATGCCAAACTCGGCGCGCAACTGCAGCAGGTCGAACCCGGCGCGGAAGCGCGGATGCTCCAGCGTGCGCAAAGCCCGGCGCCCCCTCGGCGCTTCGAGGCGAGGTTGCAAGGCGAACATGTCGCGCAGGCCGAGCACGAACCGACGGTGTACGGCCACTCTCGGCTGGATCACGCGCAGCGCCTGATCAACCGCGTCAAGAATCGTACCGATCTCATTCCAGCGCGCGCGTGGAGCTTTTTCGATCTCGACACCCACGGGCCCGTAAATCAGCAGCGCGAACAGAAACGCCGGAGTGACGGGCTTGTCCGCCATGACCCGGGCATCGGTGTTCTCTAACCCGCGAACGAGCATGCGTTCGGGGGCGCTGCCAGGGTAGCGCCGCACGAACGCTGCGAGATTGGGCAACAGCACCTCGAGCAGCCCGCGTTGCTTGAGTACCGCGTAGCTGCGCGCGCCATGACCGGTGAGGAACAGTTTTAAAGTTTCATCGAACAAACGCGCCGCGGGAACTCCAGCGAGCAGCTCGCTCAGCCGAGCCATCGGCTCGGCGGTCGCAGGCTCAATGCTGAACCCAAGCTTCGCCTCAAAGCGGGCTGCGCGCAGCATGCGTACCGGATCCTCGCGGTAGCGGGTCTCCGGGTCGCCGATCAGACGTAGACGACGCGCCGCAACGTCCTCGAAGCCGCCGCAGTAGTCCCACACCGAGAAATCGGCGATGTTGTAGTAGAGCGCGTTACACGTGAAGTCGCGCCGCCACACGTCATCGTCGATGCTGCCGTAGATGTTGTCGCGCAGGATGCGGCCGCTTTCATCGACCACGCGTTCGAGCGATTCGTCGAAATCGTGAACGTCGCGAGAATCAGCGGGCGGCTCGACCGGCTCGTCCGCAGGGTCAGCTTCGCCAAATTCAGCATCGATCGACTCGCCCGCCTCAGCCTCGTCGAGCTCGTCGCGGGTCGGCACCGGCTCCTCAGCCGGGAGCGGCGCACCCGAGGCGCGGAAGGTCGCCACCTCAATGACGTCACGACCGAAGAACACATGGGCGAGACGGAATCGGCGCCCCACCAGACGACAGTTGCGAAACAGGCGCTTGACCTGTTCCGGCAGCGCATCGGTCGCTACATCGAAATCCTTCGGTTCAAGCCCGAGCATCAGATCGCGCACGCAGCCGCCGACGAGGTAGGCCTGGAAACCCGCCTCGCGCAGGCGGTAGAGGACCCGCAGTGCGTCCGGCGATATTCGCGAGCGGGAAATGCTGTGACCGTCGCGCGGGATGATGCGCGCCAATCGGGGGGCAGCCTCGGGTGAGGCGGGGGTGGAATTCAAAGCTGACTCGTTCCGCTTGAGCAATTGGGGCGGGCGCCTATAATACCGCGCCTTTCCCTTCTGCACCCGGCCCAACGCTCCTTTCGTCTAGAGGCCCAGGACATAGCCCTCTCAAGGCTGTAACACGGGTTCGAATCCCGTAAGGAGCGCCATCCGGGTCC
>RGWK01000028.1 GCA_010029775.1 Gammaproteobacteria bacterium | reverse complement strand
GGCTTTGGCGGGCAGCGCGTGTACATCGTGCCCTCGCGCAATCTGGTGATCGTGCGCACGGGCGTGTCTTCCACCGACTGGGACGATGCCCGACTGCCCAATGCGGTGATCCGCGCGTTGCGCGAAGGGGGCTAGACGATGATGCAACACACCATCCAGGACCAACGTCTGCGGACGCTGGAGCGTGCACTGGCCGTACTAATCTTTGCGCTCGTGCTATTCCAGATGTATCAGTCCAGCAAGGTCGGTGTGACGCCCCGTGGTACGCCGGCGCGTGAAGCGCTGCAGCACCTGCACATCGCCAATGGCCTCAGTGTTCTGCTGCTGCTTGTGCCTCGCTTGTGGCTGTGGTTCACATTGCCGCGACCGGCGCGCCCGACGCGGGTGCCAGCCGCGGCCGACGAACTCGCTCGCCACTGCAACCTGGGCCTGTATTTGACGCTTGCGGTCTTTTGTCTCACCGGGCCGCTGTTCGCCTGGTCTGAGGGCCATGCAGTCGCGTGGTTCGGCGGGCTACAACTGCCGGCGCTGTTGCCCGCGAGTTACCGCGCCTCAGTGACCTTGGGTTATCTGCACAGTGCCACCGGTTTCTTTGTGATTATCCTGTTCGGCTTCACGGTGCTGGTCGGCCTCTGGCAAGCCCTGCGCTATCGGATCGGGCCGTGGCGCTTGCTGCCCGGCTTCGCCTGGGGCGGAGGCACTGTACATGAGCGTTCGCGGACGCCGTTGGGCTGGCGAATCGCGCACGGGACATGTTTCGGCGCGTTGCTCGCGCTTGCGGCCTATGCCCCATACAAAATTTTCGGTGTGATCCCGCTCACCACGGATCGACAGTGGGTCGAGGCTGCACCCGCGCCCGCCGTTGATCCGTATGCCGACGTCATCGCTGCGCCGGTGCTGACGGGGCAGACCCAGAAGGATTTCATGTGGTGCCGCTTTTGCCACAGCTTCGAGCAGGGTGGCCCGCATGGCGTTGGTCCCAATCTGCATCGCGTATTCGGTCGACGTGCGGCCAGCGCGCCGGGGTTTTATTACTCAGCGGCGCTAGTGGAGGCGGGCCGACAGGGGCTGGTGTGGGACGATGAGCGCATCGCTCAACTGATCGCGGACCCGGCGGTATTTCTCGAGGGTCAGCACCGCATGCGCTACAAGCCGATTACCGATCCCGAGGAGCGCGCCACCATCGTCACCGCCTTGAAGGCTGCGACACGCTGATCAGCGACGTTGCAACGTCGATACCGTTGACACGCTGCGCGACGCCGGCGACTCGGGCATTGCTTCGAGCTGCTGTCGCGGGCTACGCCGTTCACGCAGGTAGGCGTCGAGAAACGTGGTCGACCAGCGGTTGAAGTCAGCGAGATACAGCGCGGCATTGGGCGAGCGGGGCAGATCGTCTCGTCCGACAATGCCACCGAGATAATGATCGGCGCCATCAAGGGTGAGCAGATATTTGCGCCCGGGCGCGATCAGATCGTAGGGCTGACGGCGCCACTCGTAACCGCTGAGATCGGGCGCCTGCTTCAAATCCTGGGTGCCGACGGTCACGAGGGTAGGCAGGCTTAGCGTCGCGAAATTCGCCGGAGCGAGCAACGGCGCAAACGCGCCGGCGCCACTGAAGATGATCACGGCGCGAACCCGCGCATCGGCGCGCGACACGGCACCACCGCCGCGGGCGATGTCGTTGAAGGTTGCTCCACCCAGTGTCTGCGCCACGAGACCGCCAAAGGAGTGCCCGGTCGCGGCGATACGCGTCGCGTCGGCACGGGGCTGTACGGTGGGGAGTTGCGCGAGGATGGCATCCAGATGGGTCAGCACCGCCTGCATGTCATCGAGTCGCCACTCGAAGAATTTCGGGTTGTTGCTGCCCCGCGTGACACCGAGCTTCACCGAGTCGCGGTGGGTCACCGCGATGACGACATAGCCGGCATCGGCCCAGTGATCGAGGATCGAACTGTAATCGTCCTTTGACGCGTAGGCGCCGTGGGAGAAGATCACGACGGGCAGGCGACGTCCCGTCGCCGGCGCCGAGATCCGCAGCGGTATTACGCGCGACTCACCCGGCGGTGTGTAGTCGACGCCGTGAACTTCTGCTGCGTGCAGCATGCCGCCGATTGAGCCCAGCATGGCCACCATCGCGACGCTCCAACTCAGCCGCCGCGAGCACCGTCGAATGATCGTCATGCCATCACCATCTGGGTCTGCTGCGCGGCCGATCGACCGGCAATGTGTCCGAGGGTAATCGCCATCGCGAGCCCCACCGCAGGCAGGTAGCCCGTGACCGCCGGACCGGAGATGCTGCGCGCGGCACCGCCACCGGCGTAGAGATTGGGTAGCGGCCGACCGTCCGGGCGCAGCACCCGCGCCGCGGAGTCGATTTGCAAACCGCCCTGGGTATGAAACAACGCACCCGTAACGCGGATGGCGCAATACGGCGCCTCGAGGGGTGCAAGACCAGCGAACGATCGACCGAAGCGATCGTCCGTGTTGCGCTCGCGGGCTGCATCGATTGCAGCGTTTTCTTTGGCGAGACTGCCCTCGGGCAGCTGGCACAAACGTTCGAGTTCGGCCCAGGACGCGGCAGTACGGATTGCACCCACCTCGCTCAACTGCCGCTGTTCGACGGAGTGCGCGAGACACTCTTGGTTACGCCGCCCGTCGAATACCACCCAAGCGATGCCGCCGGGTTGTTCGAGTACCGGGACGCACATGCCGGAGATGTTGGCGAGTTCGTGGGTGAAGCGTTCGCCGCGGGAATTGACGAGGAACCCGCCTTCGATCATCAACGGGTGAGGGACGATGATCTGTTGTGGATCAGCGAGAGTGCCAAGTCCCTGGTATGCCGTCATGTCCGCCACGGCTGCGCCGAGCGCCATGCCCCAGCGTATGCCGTCGCCCTGATTGCCCTCATGCCCGAAATAGCGCGCGGTAGCCATCTCGGGGATGTGTTCAGCCACCATCGCGTGATTGCCGCCGAAGCCGCAGGTGGCAAGCACCAAGGCTTCGCAGCCGAGCCGTTCGACGCTGCCGTCGGGTCGCTGCAGTTGCAATCCGAGCACCCGATCGTTGGCGTCAGCGTAGAGCGCGCTGACCCGTGCCTCCATGACGATCTCGGCTCCAGCACGCCCACAGGCGTTGGCGAGCAGCGCGAGCAACTCTTCGCCGTTGCGGCCCGGAGGAATGTGCAGACGCGGTCTCGAGTGACCGAGCCCGGTCCACTTGAAATCCAGAAGTAATGGAACCTGATGTTGCGCGTTCAGCCAATCGAGCGTGCTGCCGGAGTGTTCGCCGATCAACCTCGCGAGGGCTGGATCTGCGCGCCCCTCGGTTTTGGCCATGACGTCGGCTACGAACAGATCGACCGAGTCGGTAATGCCATGGGCTGCTTGCTCGGCCGAATTGACGCCACAGACAGCGCCAAGCGACATGGACGTGCTACCCCAGAGTCGCTTGTCGCGCTCGAGGACGAGGACGTCGACGCCTGCATCACGTGCGGCAAGGGCTGCGGTCAAGCCGCAGGCTCCAGCGCCGATCACGGCGACCGGGACGCTGAAATCGAATTCGGGGGACTCGTCGCGAATGATGCTCATGCCCTGCGGCTCACGTTCGATTTTGGCCCGCGAAGTTTAGCATCTGCGTCGCAGGGCAGTATCTTGTCCTAGAATGCGATATCGATCAGGAGGTCACTGTTCATGGACGCGGGATTGGTTACAGGCGGAAGCGGGCTGGTTGCGGATCTCGTGGCGGTCATGGGTCGCGAACGTGTGGTGACCGATGCGGCGGAGCTCGCGTTCCACTCCGAAGACGTGTATCGCCGAGGTGAAATGCCGGTCGCCATTATTCGGCCGGCAGATACGGCACAACTGTCGGCTGCACTGAAGGCCATCGCCGCAAGTGGCGTGGCCGTGGTGCCGCGAGGCGGCGGCATGTCCTACACGGATGGCTATCTGCCGACGCGCGCCGGATCGGTGATGGTGGACATGCTCAGCATGAATCGCGTCGTGACCATCGATGCCGAGGATTGCTACGTGACGGTGGAGTGCGGCGCCACGTGGAAGGAGTTGTTTGACGCCCTCGCACCGCATGGTGTGCGCACGCCGTATTACGGACCATTGTCGGGGTTGCGCTCCAGCATCGGCGGTGCGTTGTCGCAGGGCAGTATTTTTCTGGGGTCAGGTCGCTATGGCGCGGTCGCCGAGAGCGTGATCGGTCTCGATGTGGTGCTCGTTGATGGCACCGTGCTGCAGCTTGGCAGTCACGCATCGCGCAACGGCGAACCGTTTTTCCGTCAAGTCGGTCCGGACATGCTCGGCATGTTCCTCTCCGATTGCGGCGCTCTCGGCATCAAGACCCGCGCCACCTTTCGGCTCATTCGCCCGCAAACGGAGAGTCGGTATTTGTCGTTCACGTTCCGCAGTCACTCTGAACTGTTCGCCGCGATGGCCGAGGTCGCTCGCGCCGAGGTGGTCTCGGAACAATTCGCCTTCGATCCGGGCTTGCAGGCCGTGCGTATGAAGCGCGCGAGTCTCAGCGAAGATGCCAAGGCGCTCGGCAAAGTCGTCCAACATTCGGGCAGTTTGCTCAAGGGTCTGAAGGAAGGCGCCAAGGTCGTGCTCGCAGGTCGGAATTTCCTCGAGGAGGGGACGTTCTCGGTGCACGTTTCACTGGATGGTCGCGACGCGGCCGATGCGGATGCTAAGGCGGCAATCGTGCGTCGCATCATGGCCGCAGGAGGCACCGAGGTTGAAAACACAGTTCCCAAGGTGATGCGGTCGAACCCGTTCGCAGAACTCAATAGCATGCTGGGGCCCGGTGGCGAGCGCTGGGTTCCCGTGCACGGCACGGTGCCGTTCTCGTGTGCCGTGCAGATGTACGAGGTCTGCGAGGCGGTGTTCGCCCGTCATGCCGCAGCGATGCAGCAGTACGACATCGATCGTGGGTACCTGTGTGCCACCGTCGGTGGCGCTGGCACGCTGCTTGAGCCGGTGATGTACTGGCCCGATGCTCGACTTGGGTTCCACGAGCGGGTGCTGGATAGCGGTTATCTCGCCAAGCTGCCGCGCTTTGCTGCAAATCCTGAGGCCGCCGCGGCGGTAGCGCAGATTCGCAACGATCTGGCGACGGCATTCATGGAAGAGGGCGCTGTCAGCTTCCAACTCGGCAAGTTTTATAAGTATCAGCAGTCCCTGCAGCCCTCGGCGGCGGGTTTCCTGGCGAGCTTGAAGCGCCTGGTCGATCCGCAGGGGCGCATGAACCCCGGGTCGCTCGGACTCGGCTGAGCGCCGTCAAGTCTTGCGTAGGGCGCAGCGGGTTACCTAGACTCGGTGCCTCGCGGCGCTTCGCCGATTTCACGGAAGACATCCATGACCCGACTCGTCGTTCTGTTCAACCTCAAGCCTGGCGTCAATGTGGCGGACTACGAAAAGTTCGCGCGCGAAGTCGATCTGCCGATCGTCAATGCCTTGCCCTCGGTAAAGAAGTTCGAAGTGCTTAAGTCTCACGGCCTCTTCGGCGGTGGTGACGCACCCTACCAGTACATCGAAATCATTGACGTGCACAGTCTCGACGCGCTCGGCAAGGACGTTTCGACCGAACAGATCCAGAAGATCGCGGCCACGTTCCGCGAAATGGCCGAGCAGCCGCTGTTCATCGTCACCTCCGATCTGTGAGTCACCCGTCCACGCTCGCAGGGGGCTGAGCGGATGCTGAGTTATGCGCTGCGCCGAATCGGCGGGGTGATCCCGACGCTGTTCATCATCATCACGCTGTCGTTTTTCGTCATCCGCATTGCGCCAGGCGGACCCTTCGATGACGAGCAGACCTTGCCTCCTGAGATCAAGGCGAATCTGGAAGCCGCGTACGGACTCGACAAGCCGTTACTTGAACAATATGGCCGCTACCTTGCCGGCCTCGTGCAGGGGGATTTTGGTCCCTCGTTCAAATTCAAGGATTTCTCGGTCACGGAACTCATTGCGCAGGGACTGCCTGTTAGCCTGATGCTCGGCTTGTCGGCGGTGCTGCTGGCGCTGATGATCGGTATTCCGCTCGGCACGCTGGCGGCCTTACGACAGAATTCACCGACCGACTACGGCATCATGAGCGTCGCGGTGCTCGGCATTGCGCTGCCCGGTTTTGTCACCGGGCCATTGTTCGCACTCGTGTTCGGGCTGCACCTGCGCTGGTTCCCGGTGGCGGGGTGGGAGGCAGGCGAGTTTCGCTATCTGGTTCTGCCCGTTATCACGCTGGCGCTGCCCGTCATCGCGTACATCGCGCGCTTGACGCGCGGCAGTCTGCTTGAGGTGCTGCGCACCAACCACGTGCGTACGGCGCGCGCGAAGGGCCTGCCCGAGCGGCGGGTGATCCTCAAGCATGCCTTGCGTCCGGCGTTGCTGCCGGTGGTGAGTTATCTCGGGCCTGCGACGGCCTTTGTGATCACGGGGTCGCTGGTCGTCGAGACGGTGTTCGGTCTGCCAGGTAGCGGTCGCTACCTCGTGCAGGGTGCGATCAATCGCGACTACACACTCGTCATGGGCATGATCGTGGTGTACGGCAGCCTCACGTTGACGCTCAATCTCATCGCGGATCTGCTCTACGGCTGGCTGGACCCGAGGGTGCGCTATGACTGATCAGGCGATGGCTGCAGCGTTGCCGGCCGGCGCGGCGCGCGGCTTCTGGGCGGATGCGTGGCGCCGGTTGCGGCGCAACAAGGCGGCGATGGTGGCGGCCTCGCTCATCGTGCTTATCGCGCTGCTGGCCTTCATCGGCCCGACGTTCTCGCCGCACAGCTTCGATGCCATCGACTGGGACAACATGGCGGTGCCGCCCGGCGGACCGAACGATCACTGGCTCGGCACCGATCGGCTGGGGCGCGATCTGTTCGTGCGCACGCTGGCCGGAGTACAGATCTCGTTGCAGATCGGGTTGTTGGCAACGCTGGTGTCACTGTGTATCGGCGTTGCGTTCGGCGCCACGGCAGGCTACCTCGGCGGCAAGATCGACAACCTCATGATGCGGTTCGTCGATATCCTCTACTCGCTGCCGTACATCTTCATCGTCATCATCCTCTCGACGCTGTTCGAGCGGGGCAACATCTACGTGTTGTTCCTTGCAATTGGCGCCGTGGGCTGGCTCACCATGGCGCGCATCGTGCGCGGTCAGACCTTGTCGCTGAAGCGCAAAGAATTCATCGAGGCCGCACTCGCCAGCGGCGTTGGCACACCTGGAATCCTGGCGCGGCACATCGTGCCAAACGTCGTGGGTCCCGTGATTATCTATGCGACGTTGACGATCCCGCAGATGATCCTGTTCGAAAGCTTTCTGTCATTCCTGGGTCTCGGTGTACAGGAACCGCAGGCGAGTCTCGGCAGTCTGATCAACGAGGGCGCGCAGGAAATGGAGTCTGCGGTGTGGATGCTGCTGGTTCCGGCCGGGTTTCTCGTCACGTTGCTCACGTGCTTCAATTTTCTCGGCGACGGGCTGCGCGATGCGCTCGACCCGCGTGACCGATAGGCAGGGTCCATGAGCCAAGCTGACGCGCCGGTGGCGCTCGACATCGATCAGCTCTCCGTCGTGTTCGACACGCCCGACGGGTCCCTGGCGGCCGTCAATGATTTCTCCCTTGCGATTCGACGTGGCGAGTGCGTCGGTGTGGTGGGCGAGTCCGGCGCCGGCAAGAGTCAGTCGTTTCTTGCCGTGATGGGGTTGCTTGCCGCCAATGCGCGCGTGAGTGGTCAGGCACGGCTGGGCACGGAATCGTTGATCGGTCGCGACGTCGCCGAGCTAAACCGGTTTCGCGGCGTGAAGTTGTCGATGATCTTCCAGGATCCGATGACCTCGCTGACCCCGCACATGACGGTGGGCGAGCAGATTGCCGAGTCGATCATCCATCACCTCGGGAGTTCCGCCGAGGCGGCGCGGGCGCGGGCGCTCGCGCTGCTTGAGCAGGTGCAGGTCACGGATGCACCGCGTCGCCTCGACCAGTATCCGCACGAGCTGTCGGGCGGCATGCGTCAGCGTGTGATGATTGCCATCGCGCTGGCCTGTGACCCTGAGGTGTTGATCGCCGACGAGCCCACTACGGCGCTGGATGTCACCATTCAAGCGCAGATCCTCGCGCTGCTCGCGACGCTCAAGCGCGAACGCGGCATGGCGATGGCCCTTATCACTCACGATCTGGGTGTGGTCGCCGGCATCGCCGATCGCGTCGCCGTCATGTATGCGGGCCGGGTGGTGGAACTCGGCACGGTGCACGAGGTGCTGAAGGCGCCGAAACACCCGTATACGGCCGCGCTGCTCGCCTCCATGCCGCGCATCGATGATGCGGGCACGGGACCGCTGCCGGCGATCGGCGGCCAACCACCCAACCCGCGGCGTCTGCCATCGGGTTGTGCGTTTGGGCCCCGCTGCGCGTACGCGGATGATGCCTGCCGCGCCGAGCGTCCGTCGTTGATCGGCCCGTCATCGATCGAGGGCACACGCAGCGTTGCGTGCCACCACCCCTTGGATGGAACTCGCCACGCGCGGGAGAGCACATGACCGAGCCGTTGCTGCAGTTGCGCGATCTACGCGTGTGGTTCCCGGTCGGCGAGGGGCTGTTCCGAGCCAAACGAAATCTGCGCGCAGTCGATGGCATCGACCTTCAGGTCGCACCCGGCGAAGCGCTGGGCATCGTCGGTGAATCGGGCTGCGGCAAGTCGACATTGGCGCGGGCGATCCTGCGCCTCGTGCGCTCGAGCGGTGGGCAGATTCTTTGGTTAGGCCGCCCCATTGAGGGCTGGAGCACTGCGCGCGTTCGTCCGCTGCGCCGCGACATGCAGATCGTCTTCCAGGATCCGCTCGCCAGCCTCGATCCGCGCATGACGGTGGGGGAAATCGTCGCCGAGCCGCTGCGGGTCCATGCGCGTGATCTGTCGCGCGCAGAGCGTCGCGAGCGAGTCGTTGACATGCTCGCGCGAGTGGGACTGCCTGCCGATGTCGTCAACCGCTATCCGCACGAGTTCAGCGGCGGCCAATGTCAGCGCATCGGCATTGCTCGCGCGATGGTGCTGCGACCGAAGTTGCTCGTTTGTGACGAGCCGGTCAGCGCACTGGATGTCTCCATTCAGGCGCAGATCGTCAACTTGCTACAGGATCTGAAGCGGGACTTCGGCATGACGATACTGTTCGTCAGCCACAACCTTGCGGTAGTTCGACGGCTGTGCGATCGGGTGCTCGTTCTGTACCTCGGCAAGCCGATGGAACTCGCGAGCACTGATCTGCTTTATTCGCAGCCGCGTCATCCGTACACCCAGGGCTTGCTCGCCGCCGTGCCCGTACCCGATCCGGATCTGCAACCGCAGCGACTCGGTGGAGCCTTGGGTGGCGAGTTGCCCTCGCCGTTGGCGCCGCCCTCGGGTTGCGTGTTTCGCACTCGCTGCGCGCATGCCGTTGCCGCCTGTGCCGCAGCCGCACCGCAGTTGCAGCCCGTTGAGGGTGGACACGAGGTGGCCTGCGATCGTTGGCGAGACATCGGGCCCTATGGGGCCACGCCATGATCGCGGAGCGATTACGCGGCAAGGTGGCTTTGGTCACGGGGGCCGGTCGACGTGGCGGGCTCGGTGAAGCGATCTGCGCTCGTCTCGCCCGGGAAGGGGCTAGCGTGGTGGTGTCGGATGTGGCCGGCGCGAGTGGTGCCTTGCCCGCCGATCGGATCGGTAATAGGGCCGAGCTCGACGCGGTGGTGGCGGAGCTGCGGGAGGCCGGCGCGCAGGCGTTGGCCTGCGAGCTCGATGTGCGCGATGCCGCGCAAGCCGAGGCGGCCGTCGCGCTGGCGGTGCGCGAATTCGGCGGCCTCGACATCCTCGTCAACAACGCCGGCGTCGGCTTCATGATGGAGCCATTGGTTGAGATGCCGCTCGAGCGTTGGAACACGGTGATTGGCGTGAATCTCACCGGCGCTTTTCTTTGTACCCAGCAGGCTGCGCGCCAGATGATTCTGCAGGGGCGGGGCGGGCGCATCATTAATATCGCAAGCGTGGCGGCGAAGTCGGGCTCACTGCACTTGGCTGCGTATTCGTCTTCTAAGCACGGCATGATCGGTTTGACGCGCAGTGCGGCGCTCGAACTCGGTGCGCACCGGATCACGGTGAACGCGGTCTGCCCGAACCACGTGACGACGCAACTTGGAGCCGTCCAGAACGCCTACCGCGCGAGCCAACGCGGTCAGACCGTCGAGGCGTATCTGGCGGAGATGCGCGGCCGGATCCCGCTCGGTCGTGTCGGTCTGGCTGAGGATACGGCGAAGGCCTGCGCCTTCCTGTGCTCGGCGGAAGCCGAATACGTCACCGGGGAAGCGATGAACGTGTCGGGCGGCCAGGAGATGCACTGATGGCACGCAAGGCGATGTCCGCGTTGCACGAGCGCGTGCGCACGCTGGAGGAGGTGCTCGAGAAGGCGAAGTTGATACGGGCCGAGGCTGTGGAGGCCTACGAGCCTTCAGAGAGTTCACTGCAGGCGCGACTCGATGCCCGAGAGGCGCTGATTGCGCGCGTCTTTCAGGTGCTGGACGGACTTGTCTCGCCCGCGCAACAGCGTTGACATCCTGTATACATAACGTTTAAAAACTGAACGTCGCCTCTGGATCCGAGGCGTATTTCTTACCCTGAGGGAGCCCCATGTCTGTGAAACCCCTGACTTGCACGGTAGCGGCTGCGGTCGCCACAGTGCTTTCGATGAACGCGTCGGTCGCGCAACAGGCCGACAACGCGCTCGTCCTCGAAGAAATCACCGTCACCGCTCGAAAGACCGAGGAGCGATTGATCGAGGCGCCGCTGTCGATTACGGCGTTCTCGGCCGACGACATTGAAAAGAAGGGTTTCACGACCCTCGAAGACGTCGCGCGTAGTGCGCCTGGCGTGCAGTACTCGCAGCAGGGTGGTCAGATCCCGGGCCGGTACACCTCGGCGATCCGCTTCCGCGGCATGAACGTCAACTCCGACAGCCCCTCCTTGCAGCTCGGCTCGCTGTTCATCGACGGCGTGTACGTGCTCGGCGGTACGCAGTCGATTCCGTACGATGACGTCGAGCGCATCGAAGTCATCAAGGGTCCGCAATCGGCGACCTACGGACGCAGCACCTTCGGCGGCGCCATCAACTACATCACCCGCACCCCGTCGCTGACGGAGTTCTCGGGCAAGCTCAATGCCTCGGCCTCCAACAATAGCGAGACCGACGTGTCGGCGAGTTTCGAAGGGCCGATCATCAACGACAAGTTGTCGTTCCGCATCGGCGGCCGCATGTACAACCGCGGCGCCGTGTTTCGTGCCACGGATGGTGGCGGGCTCGGCGAGGAGAGCAGCCAGTCGGTCAACCTCACGCTGAACTTGCAGGCGACCGACGCCTGGAACGTCAAGTTCCGCGCCTTCCACGCCATCGACGATGACGGTCCGATCATGGGCGGCATCGTGCAGGGCTGGAAAAACGACACCTGCACCGGCAAGACCATCGCCACGGCGGATCCGCTGTTTCCGAATGCCAAGCCGCTGAACTACATCTGCGGCGCCGTGCCCGAGCTCGGTCAGGCGATCTCGTTCACCGGCGGCAAGAACATCATCGACACGCCGACCACGTTCTACGTGCCGCAGGCCGCGATCAACGGTCAGCCGAACTACATCCTCGACAACATCGTCAACCGTGCACTGCCCGCCGTGTTTGACGTGCCGCGTATCGACCACATCGGTCTGTACCGCACGGTCACGCGGTTCTCGATCTCGAGCACCTACGATTTCGCGGGTGGGTACCAGGTCGCGTTCCAGGCCGGCAAGAACGAGTTGAAGGCCAACTGGATTCGTCCGTTCGGTCTTACGCCGCGCGGCCTCTGGTGGTCACGTGACCCGCAGGACTCCGAAGATAAGAGCTACGAACTGCGGCTGACGTCGCCGCAGGATCAGAAGTTCCGCTTCCTCGTGGGTGTTAACCAGTACGACCAGACGTTCCTGCAGTCCGGTTCGGGCGGCGACGCCGTGTGGCTGTGCGCCGACTTCGGTCCGGCTCGTGCCGTGGGCTCGACTTGCGGTCGCACGGGCAACGCGGGCAGCTTCTTCTTCACGCCGAACTCGGCCGCGCAGAACACCGACAAGGTGAAGACGCAGGGCATCTTCGCGGCAGTGAGTTACGACCTGACCGACACCATCACGGCCAGCGTCGAGGCTCGTTACTCGAAAGACGAGACGCAGAAGGCGATCCTGACGACCTCGCCCTTCAAGGTCGAGGAGACGCAGACCTCGCCGCGCGCCATCCTGCGCTGGACGCCGAACGACGAGACCAACCTCTACTTGAGCTACGCCAAGGGCTTCCTGCCGCCCTCGATCAACGCCGAAGTGGCTCGGGCCACCGCGCGTGAGAAGGCGCAGTACGACGCGGGCGGCTTCCCTTGCCTTGCCTCGCCGACGCTGCCGCAGTGCGTAGCGGCGCCCGATGTGCCGTCTACCGTTGCCGGTGACGAGCTGGACATGGTCGAACTCGGCTGGAAGCAGCAGTTCTGGGACCGTCGCGCGCAGATCAACGTGGCCGCTTACTGGGCGGAGTGGAAGAACCAGAAGGGTCGGTCTGCGTTCGTCATCCAGGAAGATTGCGGCAGCTTCGCGCACGGTGGTGTGACCGGAGCTACCGCGAGCAACGGTTGCGCCGGTGGCGCGAACGGTGCCCCGGCTGTGACCGCTACGGGCTTGCCGTTCACCAACACCCGCAACGCCAACGTCGGCGGCAACTCCACGCTCAAGGGCATCGAGTTGGAAGGTGCGGCCCGGTTGACGGAAAACTGGGATGTCCGTGCCTTGGCGACTTGGGCGAAGAGCGAGTACGACGACTTTATCTTTAACTTCGTCGTGCCGATTGCCGGCTTCCAGCAGATGAAGGGCAACTCGAACGCCCGCTTCCCCGAATGGTCGGGCAGCATCTCGGTGGGCTACAACGCGCCGCTGCGCAATACGGGTTGGGACTGGTTCGCCAACACGGACGTGAGTTACACGGGCAAGACCTTCGTCGACGAGAGCAATCTCGCCTACTGCAAGGCCTACTCGCTGACCAACCTGCGCGTCGGTGGCGAAAAGGACAACCTGCGTATCGAGGGCTTCGTCAAGAACGTGTTTGATGACGACAGCTGGGCGGCTTGCGCTCGCTGGACGGACTTCGACTCGGCGCCGACGCTCGGTCAGTTGACCACGTATCAGGGCGTGGCGGTGACGCCGAACATGCCGCGCCAGTACGGCATCCGCCTCGCGTACAAGTTCTGAGCCGATTGCGGAACATCGTCTGACGATACAGAGAGGGTTGCGACGGGAGTCGCAACCCTCTTTTTTTTGAGGTCCCCATGAAGTTGTACTACACGCCGATCAAGGGTTACGTGCATACGGTCGAGGCTGTGATTCGCTACGCCGGGCTTGAAGCGGCGGTCGAACTCGTGCCGACGAAGCCCTTCGATGCCGATACGCCGCTGGCCGTGATCAATCCGATGGGCAAGGTTCCAACGCTCGTTCTTGACACCGGGGAATATCTCGCCGGGGGGCCGGTCATCTATGAATATCTTGATTCGCTGCACCGGCGGCGACGTCTGTTCCCGGCCAAAGGGCCGCAGCGCTGGCGCACCTTGCGCCAAGCGTGGATGGCGGATGGTTTGTTCGACACCTTCGTGCTCTTGATCATCGAGTCTTGGCTGCCACAAGCGGAGCAGCGCCCTGCGTACATTTCGCGATGTGTGGGCAAGATCATGGCCATCCTCGATCAGCTTGAGCGCGACGTCCCCGGATACGATCGGCTCGATATCGGTCAAATGCGCACGGTCGGTGCGCTGCAGTTCCTGCGTTTGAAATGGGCGGCTACCGCCAAGGCTTTGGTGGGTGTGGACCCGGCGCTCGACCTGTTCGCGAATCGGCCGCGCCTCGCGGCATGGTTCGCGCCGATGGCGCGCAAGAAGATGTTCCGTCAACCGCTGCTGCCCGTGGAGTGACCATGCCGATTCCGCATCGTCGAGTCAGGGGAATGCTGCGCTACACGAGTGACAAGCCGGGGCGAGAGGGCGCCGAGCGCGGTCGCGAGCGTTTTACCATCAGCGTAGCGGCGGATGGTCGTCGCACGCTGCGCGCCTATACCGAGATCGATGATGCCCCGAACGTGCAGCGTGATGTCACGCTCAGTCTCGCTGCCGACTGGCGGCCGACGGATTGTTTCGTGCGCCTCTCGGTCGGTGATCGGTTCATGGGGTCGAGTTGGTTTCGGTTCACCGACACCGAGGCCGAATGCGAAGGCTACACGGTGGCGGAGGGGCGCCTGTCGCAACGCTGGCCTCTGGTGCGTCCACTCGATGGCTTCGGCACCCATCCGATCCAGGCCGACTCCTGGCTGACCAACATGGTCGACATTTCCGCCGGGCCAAGTCGTGGCGAATACGACAATCTGCTGATGTGCTCGCTCGACCATCGCGGTGCAAGCGGTCCGATGCTGATGAAATTTCCGAACCCTGTGAAACTGGCGTTTATCGGCCGCGAGCGCATCACGGTGACTGCGGGTACGTTCGACGCCTTGCACTACCGCTTTGCCGAAACTACTGATGATGGCTCGGGCGAGACCCGTAACGAACCCGGGAAGCACCCGCCTTACGACCTGTGGTGCACGGCTGACGGGGATCGGGTCTGCCTGTTGGCGTACGTCACTGGCTACATGATGACGCGCTACGAGTTGGTCGAGTACGAATGCCACGGGCCGCACGATTAATCG
>RGWK01000270.1 GCA_010029775.1 Gammaproteobacteria bacterium | reverse complement strand
GACGCGCACCGCGATATGATAGCCCCATGCAACCGCATCAACGCAGATTCGTCGACCTTGCCCTCGCCCGCTCTGCCTTACGCTTCGGCCGATTCACCCTCAAATCGGGGCGCGAGAGTCCGTACTTTTTCAACGCTGGCCTTTTCAACGACGGCGAGTCGCTCGCCACGCTCGGCCAGTGCTATGCCGAAGCGCTGTCGCGCTCCGCCCTGCCGTTCGACATGCTGTTCGGCCCTGCCTACAAGGGCATCCCCCTGGTCGCGGCCACGGCGATTGCGCTCGCCGTGCAACAGGGTCGCAACGTGCCCTGGGCCTTCAACCGCAAGGAAGCCAAGGATCATGGTGAGGGCGGACAGACCGTCGGCACGCCGCTATCGGGCAAGGTGGTGATCGTCGATGACGTCATTACCGCAGGCACGGCGATCCGCGAGTCCGTCGAGCTCATCCGCCGCGCGGGGGCAGAGCCCGTCGGTGTCCTGCTGGCCGTCGATCGTCAGGAGCGCGGCCAGGGCGAGCGGTCAGCGGTGCAGGAGGTGGAAGCGGAGTTCGGCCTGCGCTGCGTCAGTCTGCTGACGCTCACTGATTTGATCGACATCCTCGCCGATCCGAATTCTGCGCGTCCTGCTCTGCCTGCCGAACAACTCGAAGCGCTGCGCGAGTATCGCGCCCGCTACGGCATCCATGCGACCTCGCCGAAGTAATTCCTCCCCACGGTAATCACCATGCAACTCAAGGACCCCTCGCTGCTGCGTCAGCACGGTTTCATCCAGGGCGAGTGGCGCGCCGCCCACAGCGGCGCGACGGTCACCATCCGCAACCCGGCCAACGGCACGGCGGTCGGCCAAGTGCCGGTGATGGGTGCAGCTGAAACGCGCGACGCCATCGACGCCGCCGCCCAAGCGATGCCCGCCTGGGCAAAACGCACCGCGAAGGAACGTGCCGTCATCCTTCGCCGGTTCGCGGAGCTGATGCTCGCGAATGCGGACGACCTCGCCGTCATCATGACGAGCGAGCAAGGCAAACCGCTGGCCGAGGCGAAGGGTGAAGTGGCGTACGCCGCCTCGTTCATCGAATGGTTCGCCGAAGAAGGCAAACGCGTCTATGGCGACGTCATCCCGACATTTCGTGCCGACGCCCGCCTGCTCGTACTGCGTCAGCCCGTCGGCGTCGCTGCGGCCATCACGCCGTGGAATTTCCCCGCCGCCATGATCACGCGGAAACTGGGCCCCGCGCTGGCCGCCGGCTGCAGTTTCGTCTGTAAGCCCGCACCGCAGACGCCGTTCTCCGCACTCGCACTCGCTGAACTCGGCAGTCGCGCCGGGCTGCCGCCTGGCGTGTTCAACGTCGTCACCGGTGATGCCGAGCAGATTGGCGGCGAGTTGACGAGTAATCCGCTGGTACGCAAGTTGAGCTTCACGGGCTCCACTGCTGTTGGCAAGAAGCTCATCGCCGCATGCGCCGGCACCGTCAAGAAAGTCTCGATGGAGCTCGGCGGCAATGCGCCATTCATCGTCTTCGACGATGCTGATCTCGATGCGGCCGTGCAGGGGCTGATGGCGAGCAAGTACCGCAACACGGGCCAGACCTGCGTCTGCGCAAATCGCGTGTACGTGCAAGACGGCGTTTACGAGGCGTTCGCTGCCAAGCTCGCCGTGGCCGTCGCAGGCTTGCGGGTCGGTGACGGGCTTGCCGGCCCCACCGATCAAGGACCGCTGATCGATGAACGGGCGCTCGCCAAAGTGCAGGCGCATATCGCCGATGCGGTCGCTCAAGGTGCCCGCATCGCTGCGGGCGGCAAACCGCATGCTCTCGGCGGCACGTTCTTCGAACCCACCATCCTGCTCGACGTCACTCCCGGCATGCGTGTCTCTCGCGAGGAAACCTTCGGGCCGGTGGCGCCGCTGTTTCGCTTCGAAAGCGAGGCAGAAGCGATCCGTCTCGCCAACGACACGGAATTCGGTCTCGCCGCCTATTTCTTCACGCGTGATCTGGCGCGCAGCTGGCGTGTGCAAGAAGCACTGGAATACGGTCTTGTCGGCGTCAACACCGGCCTGATCTCGACCGAAGTGGCGCCGTTCGGCGGCATGAAGGAGTCAGGCCTCGGTCGCGAAGGTTCGCGCTACGGAATCGACGAGTACACGGAGATGAAATACGTCTGCGTGGGCGGCCTAGGCGGGTGACTGACACGACCCAAGAACCGAAGCGGATCGGTCTGCTGCTGCTGCTTGCGGCGTGCAGCGCGATCGGACCCGTCTCGACATTGATGTTGATCCCGGCGTTGCCGATTATTCGTGACGAATTCGGCGCGACCATGGTCGCTACGCAGCCGATCATCAGCGTATTCCTGCTCACCTTCGCTATCGGCATCCCGCTTGCCGGGCCCTTGTCCGATCGATACGGTCGCCGGCCGCTGCTGCTCGGTGGACTCGCGGTCTTCATCGTGGGCTCGCTACTGGCTGCCGTAGCGCCAACCATAGAAGTCCTCGTTATCGCTCGCGCCATCCAGGCAATCGGCTGCGCCGCCAACGCGACCGTAGCGCGCGCCATTCTCGGCGACCTGTATCAGGACTGGCGATTGTCGCGCGCACTGGCACAGCTGACGCTTGGCATGATGATCGGCACGTCGATATCACCTTGGCTGGGCGGCCTCATCACCGAGTCGATGGGCTGGCACGCACCGTTCGTGCTGCTGCTCGTGTTGTCGACGATCACTGCGGTAGCCGCCGCCCGCAGTCTGCCCGAAACCCGTGCGACCACAGCAGGTGACGGCCAGTTCCGCGAGCTCGGCGTCGCCTCGCTTAATCTCGTGCGCAACCGGGCATTCCTCGGCTGTGTCATCGATGCGGGCGTGATGTATGCGCTTTATCTTGGATTCATCTCGACGGCACCGTACATTGTCAAAGAAATGACCGGCCAGCCGGCGACCACGTTTGGCCTGTATGTGCTGTTCCTGTCGTCGGGGTATTTCCTAGGCAATCTGTACGTCTCGCGCCTACGCGGCCATGCGGCACTCGATCGGGTCGCGCGCTTCGGCACGCTGCTGCAAGCGGTTACGGCCTGCGCAGCACTGGCTTTTGTGTTGTTCGGCTTCACCGCGCCGATCTGGTGGTTCTTGCCCATGCTGCCACTGGCGTTCGCGCAGGGTCTTGCCTTGCCGCATGTCACGGCGACCGCCGTTCG
>RGWK01000269.1 GCA_010029775.1 Gammaproteobacteria bacterium | reverse complement strand
AAGAGAATACAAGAGAGCGTTATGGGGAATTGATAGAGAAGTGGATAGAGTATTCTAACAAACCATTTGACATTCTGTTAAGTGATCCAGAAGAAGCTCATCGGCTCTTACAGACATTTCCTATCAAGCATAGTCCAGAGAATCATCATACCTATCTTACTCCAATAGTGGCGTATCTGCATCATGTGAAGAAGGACTCTGTCTTAGAAGAGAAATGGACGGAAATAAAGAGAGCAAATTGGGAGCCGATTCAAGAGCGTTATGATGAGAACAGACCGTCAGAGAATCAAATGGATAAGATAATGGACTTTGAGGAGATTCTCCAAATAAGACAGACACTGGAAAAGGGTTCTATAGAGCGTCTGTTGCTGTCATTTTATACGTTAATGGAAGCAATCCGTGCCGATTATTTTGCAACAGAATTGGTAAAGACAGGTCAGGAATCAACAGAGGAGAATTACATTGTAGACCAGAAAACAATTATTATAAGGGATTTCAAGACGAAGGCAAAATATAAACAGATAGAAAATACGTTATCAGAGGAGTTACAAGAAGAGTTACAGGAATCATTAAAAAAGAGACCGAGACGTTATCTGTTTACAAGAGAAGATAACACTCCTTATCCAAACAGGAAACAATTTTCAAACTGGGCATGTCGTACCTTATCGGTTACATTAAAGCATCCGATGACATTGACAGCATTAAGGCATTTATATATTGGGTATCATATGAAGAATAAGACAGCAAAGGAATTAACAGATATGGCGAAGAAGATGGGGCATTCTAGGTCAATGCAGCGTGCATATGAATGGGTAACAAGCAACACAACAAACGAAGTGGTAACAAGCAATCCAACAAACGAAGTGATATTGGATGATATTAATCCTCTTCCTCCAGCCGATTCACCATAATGCTTTTCTTAGAAGGTCTGCCTTTCTTCTTTGGTTCAATAACAGGAGCTACTTCAGCACCAAGAGAGCGTATCTGTGATAATCCAGATGCATCACGCTCTATCATAATCTGTGAATCGGCGCACACTTTGAGTTCATCGAGGTGCGTAGCCAAGTAGATGCTGTTATACAATCGTAATAAGCTACGAAGAAAGTCAGGAACGCGCTCCAGATTATCAGAATCACAGGAGGTGAATCCTTCATCGAGAAACAATTGCTCATATTGGATGCGACAGAATCCAATCTGATGAAACGCGACACGACAGGCCATTCCAACAATGAATCGTTGGAATCCAGAGGCTTTTTCAATCACAGGGCGACTGGAGCCATCACGGACAAACCAGGAGAGCGTCTGTATTTTTTCTAGCCATTCACCTTCTAAGCGCAAGGGACGGTCTTCACAGATGGTTTCGAGCACCTTATTGACGTTCTGTTCAATGAGAGGAGCAATATGGGATTTATAGAGCCATTCACGGTAGCCATCGAATGTATCTGATAAGTAAGAGACAACTTCCATGACAGACCGAATACCAGCGATATCAATGCCTTCCACTTTATTGCCACAGCGCGTCTCCAATTCTCTAACAAGCAGTTGCATTTGTCGAATGGATTCATTCTCACTCTTCCAGGCAGTCCAGTGAGGCATCGCTTCTATAACAAGACGCAGTTCAGATGCACGGCGATGTAATTCAATTCGTTCTTTACCCTCAGACAGAGCGAGTAAAACTTCTTCACGACGTTTCTGTAACTGTGATATATTCTCGGTAGCATTTCGGATAGCAGACCCGATAGCATTATGATACATTCGGATATTGTAGAACCATGAATAGTTTAATTTTCCAAGATTATCATGATATGTCTGTAATCGTCTGTCACGTTCTGAACAGTATGCAGTCCATTCTGTTTTCTTTTGTTGAATAGTCTGTATTTTATATTCGAGGTCTTGACGTTCATTATATGCAGAAGTATATTCATCTGTTAATTGTTTGAGAAGCACTTCAAATTGTTCGCATTCACGTTCGGCGGCATCTGTATGTTCGCAGACGGCATCATATTCTTCTTGCCACAACTGATAAGCATCAAATAGTGCAGATTCAGAATTATAAACAGACGCTATCTGGATATATTTGGAGCATCCAGACAGCATCTGATTAGCAATGCGAATGTATTCAGAAGTGTCAGACAGACAGAAGGGGATATCTTCACAGATGTATTCTTCCAATTCAGACGTCTCTTGTTCAATGGTGCGTTCTAACAGGGGTAAATCATGTTCATAGGTATCAAGGGTTTTCTTCCATGGTTGTGCTTTGCATGCCTTACATTTTGCATTGAAGGGAATCTCAGCACATTCAGAGATATATTGAGCCATTTCGAGGCATTTCTGTTGATTGTTCTGGATAGAAGTGGAGAGCAGAGGGACACGCTGAACAGATTCTAGAAGGAAACCTTCTCTGTATTGCATATAGTCAATATCAAAACATGATATCTCTAAAGCAGTTTCATCTAACCATTCCTTGGTCTTCGAGGGACGATTAGGGCGTGTATCGGCAAGTTCATCTTTCTGTTTTCGAAAGCGAAGGAATTTCTTACGAGCCAGTTTCATTTGATTATTACATCCTTTCATGCGGTCAGGATACGTATTACAGATTTCAATACATTTCTCTAACGCGGCAACTAAATCTGTATCATCAAATGTTTCAGAATATTCTGTCTTTTTAATTCCATCCCATGTTTCAAATTCTTTATTACTGTCAAATAACTTCTGTGAATCTTCTGTATGTAAATATACAGAATCAACTGTCTGTGTTTCATAAAGAGATTTAGATTTGTAATAGGGATGCGCTTGTAATACACTAAAGATATCTTTAACAGATACAGAAGAATCACAGACAGATTCACCAAACTCTAAATCGGAATAGGAATGATATTCTAAGAGGATGCTATTGAATACAGAAAGTTTTTTATCAATGGCAGATAACTCTGTCTGTAAAACAGACAGGTCAGGAGCGCTAACAGACATCCAATCACTATATTGTTTTTGTGCCTCTAGGATATTGAGTTGCATTAAATCACGTTCAGAGACATGATTCCAACGACTCTGTATGCTAGAGGCAATCTTAACAGATGCTTCGAGACGTGCAGAGACATCCTCTAATTGTTTATCAAGGGCAGGGTCCCGTCCACCAACAGCTCCATCATAATATGTTTCAATCATGTCACAACAATATTTATAGTATTTATCGGTTTCTTTTAAGAATGC
>RGWK01000268.1 GCA_010029775.1 Gammaproteobacteria bacterium | reverse complement strand
AGCAGCAGATTCTCGATCGTGCTCGTGCGCAGTTGTCCGAGCGCGAAGCGCCCGCCCGCGCTAAACGGTGCCAGTGCGAAAGTGCCGCTCCAGGAGAAGGTTTCACCGGCGGCCGAAGCGGCGTTGATGCGGTACTGATTACCCGAACCTGCTTCGGTGCTGAAGTCCTCGAGCAGGATGTTGATCGGCCGCAACTCGGCCCGCACCCGTCGGCTTCGCGTGCGATCCTCGAAGGCGGCGCGACCATTACGCACCGCGAATCGATCGATGAACACGGGTACAGACTGCGAACTCTCTGCGGAGGTGTCCGGCTTGTCGGGAGGCAGCAGACCCAAGAGGTTCAGCCTCCGATCGGCGCCGAGCACTGCATCGACGTACGGATCGACCAACGTGATGTCATCGAATACTGCACTGCGCTTCCACACCGAGCGGATCGACAGGTCGAGATCGAGCGTGCCGAAGCCCACGAGCTTCTCGCCCGTCGGTTCATCGATCCCGAGATCTGTCATGACGAGGCGCAGCGTGAACGGATTGACTCGCACCTCACCGAGCCGCGGCGTCTTGCCGAGTTCGCTGCTGACGAATTGATTGAACTCGGCTCGAATCAGTCGTGGGGCCCACCAGAAGCCTGCGACGGCATAGGCTGCGAGCAGCGCTGCCAGCAGGATCAGGATCGTCGAGAGCCGCTTCGTTAGCCGCATGCGGGAGTCACCCGAGACGTTTTTTCAGATCGTACAACCGATCGAGGGCTTCGCGTGGGGTGAGTGTGTCCGGATCCACGGCGCGAAGGGCCTCAAGCACGGCGGCGACTGACGATCCTTCCTCGGCGGAGGGCGTATCAGCCACCGAGAGCCCCGCGCCCACTGCCTCGTCCTCCCCGGCATCCGCGCGTGCGCGCGGCGCGCTCTTCGAGTGCTGCGAGATGACGGCGTGCATCCCCCAACACCTCGCGTGGCAGGCCGGCGAGTTTGGCGACGGCGAGTCCGTAGCTTTTGTTCGCGGGCCCGGGCTTGACGGCATGCATGAACACGATGCCATGACGGTGTTCCGCCGCATCGAGGTGCACGTTGAGTACGCCGGGCAACTGCGCCGCCAGTGCCGTCAGTTCGAAATAGTGCGTAGCGAACAGGGTGAAAGCCCCCACGCGCAGCGCCAGGTGCCGCGCCGTGGCCCAGGCGAGCGACAGACCGTCGAAGGTGCTCGTGCCGCGACCGATCTCGTCCATCAGCACGAGACTGCGCGGTGTCGCGTTGTGCAGGATATTGGCCGCCTCGGTCATTTCGACCATGAAGGTCGAACGACCGCCCGCCAGATCATCCCCGGCGCCGATGCGCGTGAAGATGCGATCGAGCGGGCCGATCTGCGCGGCCTCCGCCGGTACGTGGCTACCGATATGCGCGAGGATGGCGATGAGCGCAATCTGCCGCATGTAGGTGCTCTTGCCGCCCATGTTGGGGCCCGTGATCACCAGCATGCGCGTGGCGGCATCGAGTGCGATGTCGTTGGGCACGAATGGTTCGGTGGTGAAGCGCTCCACCACCGGATGACGGCCTGCGGTGATGCGCAGAGCGGGTTGAGCGACCAGCTCCGGAGCCACCCAGCGCAACGCAACGGCGCGCTCGGCAAGCGTCACCCACACATCGAGATCGGCGATGGCGGAGGCGGTGTTCTGCAACGAGATCAGCCGATCGCACAGTTGCTGCAGCAGCTCGTCGTACAACTCTTTCTCGCGCGCGAGCGCCTTGTCACGCGCGCCAAGAACCTTATCCTCGAAACCTTTGAGCTCCGGGGTGATGAAGCGTTCGGCGTTCTTCACGGTCTGCCGGCGCAGATAGTCGGCCGGTACCTTGTCTGCCTGACTGCGGGCAATCTCGATGAAAAAACCCTGCACGCGGTTGTAGCCAAGTTTTAATTGCGCAAGGCCCGTACGAGCCCGCTCCCGCGCCTCGAGTTCGAGCAGGTACGCATCGGTGTCGCTCGAGATGCGCCGCAGTTCATCGAGTTCGGCGTCGTAACCCGCGGCGATCACGCCACCATCGCGCACCATCGCCGCAGGCTCGGCCGCGATGGCGCGGCAGAGCAAGGCGTGTTCCTCATCGTGCGCATCGATAGCCTGCGCGAGCTCCCGCAGCAGTGGCGCAGCCAACGATTGAACGGCGTCGCGCAGCGGGGGTAATGCGGCGAGTGCCAGGCGCAACCCCGACAGATCTCGCGGCCGCGCCGAGCGCAGCGCGACGCGCGAGAGAATGCGCTCCATGTCGCCGATGGGACGAAGTCTTTCGCGCAGTGACTCGTGGCGCTGGGCATCGGCGAGTTCACCCACCGAGGCGTACCGTGTCGCGCACGTATTGCAGCAGCGCGCCGGCCGCGCCCACGGCGAGCGGCAACTCGGTGGCGCCGTAGCCCTGCAGATCCTGTGTGCCGAGTTGCGCACAGAGCGCACGGGTCGCGGAGTCAGCCTCGAAATGCCAGGCGGGCCTCGTACGCAGACTCGCTTCCGGTGCAGCCGCCGCCAGCAGCGCCTCGAACGAGGTCGCAGCGTCCTCGCTCCAGAGCAACTCGGCCGGCTGCAAGCGGGCGAGTTCCGCGGCCAGCGCTTCGCTGCCTGCGCCTTGCAGCAGCGAGAAGCGGCCCGCCGCGAGGTCGAGCCAGGCGAGGCCGAACCCGGGCGATTCGGTGTTCGGTGACGAGCCGCTCGGGGTAACGCCGCTCAGCGTCACCGCTGCGAGCAGCGTTTCGCGGCGCTCGTCGAGCAGGGCCGCGTCCGTCACCGTGCCCGGCGTGACGATGCGCACCACAGCGCGTTCCATCGGCCCCTTGGATTTGCCCGGATCGCCAATCTGCTCGCAGATCGCCACCGACTCGCCCTTGCGCACGAGCCGCGCGAGGTAATTGTCGACGGCGTGAAACGGGACCCCGGCCATCGGGATCGGCGCTCCGGCCGACTGGCCGCGTGCCGTCAGCGTGATATCGAGCAGTCGGGCAGCGCGCCTGGCATCGTCGTAGAAGAGCTCGTAGAAGTCCCCCATGCGGTAGAACAGCAGCACGTCGGGGTGCTGCGCCTTCAGGCGCAGGTACTGCTGCATGACCGGGGTGTGTTCGCCAGACATGGGCCGATTATCGTCTATGCGATACTCGCCTGTGTCATGGAGAGCGCGCTTCGTCGTTTGACCGAACACCTTCGAGCCAAAGGCCAGACGGTGGCCACGG
>RGWK01000267.1 GCA_010029775.1 Gammaproteobacteria bacterium | reverse complement strand
AGGCCGTCACCGAACGCATCGATGGCGACGCCGCCGAAGGGCAGGTGCTCTAGTGTGAACTCGTGACCGTGTAACGCGGCGATGCGTTCGAGTACACGCACCGCCTCGGCGACAACCTCGGGGCCGATGCCGTCGCCTCCGAGTACGGCAATACGCGCCTTCATGCGACCTGGCGCGCTTCGTAGGCTTCGATCGCCGCGTTCTTCGAGAGCAGGAAGCCGAGTTCATCGACGCCGTTCATGAGGCAGTAGCGCGCGAACGGATCAATGGGGAAGCCGACCGGTGCCTGACCCGGAATCGACAGCGTCGCCGTGTCGAGATCGATGTGAATCTCGGCACCGGGGTTGGCGATCAGCCAAGCGTGGGTCGTGGCGTCGACGACGATCGGCAGCAAACCGTTCTTCAGCGAGTTGTTGCGAAAGATGTCGGCGATCTCAGTACTGATCACGGCCTGGAAGCCATAGTCGAGCAACGCCCAGGGCGCGTGTTCTCGCGAGGAGCCGCAGCCGAGGTTGCGGCCGGCCACAAGGATGCGACAGCCTTGGGCTTCGGGTTTGTTGAGGATGAAATCAGCCCGCGGTGCGCCGCTGGAGTCGTAGCGCCAGTCAGCGAACAACTGCTGGCCGAGACCTTCCTTGGTGGTCGTGGTCAGGAAGCGACCCGGGATGATCTGGTCGGTGTCGATGTTGGTCGAGGGCATTACGACCGTGCGCGAGTTGATCGATGTGATCGGTTTCATCCTGTATCTCCGTATCAACCGTTGAGCAGTTCGCGCGGGTCGGTCACCCGGCCGCGGATGGCTGAGGCCGCCGCAGTTTCCGGGCTCGCCAACAGAGTGCGGGCGCCTACGCCCTGCCGTCCCTCAAAGTTGCGATTGCTGGTGCTGACGGAGTACTCGCCCTTGGCCACGGTATCGCCGTTCATGCCGAGGCACATCGAGCAGCCCGATTCGCGCCACTCGGCACCGGCGTCCTGGAACACCTGGTGCAAGCCCTCGGCTTCGGCGAGACGCTTCACTTCCTGTGAGCCCGGCACGACGAGCATGTGCACGCCGCGCGCCACCTTGTGGCCGCGCAGCACACGCGCCGCTGCGCGCAGATCAGACAGGCGCCCATTGGTGCAACTGCCGACGAAGACCACATTTACCGGCGCATTGCGGATGGGCTCGCCGGCGTTAAGACCCATGTAACGCATGGCCGCATCAAAGACCGGGTCGCCGCGACGATCGGGGATATTGCCCGTCACCGGAACCACCATTCCCGGATTGGTGCCATAGGTCACCATGGGTTCGAGCGCTGCACCGTTGATATCGAGGCGCTTGTCGAACCGCGCACCCTCGTCGCTCGGCAGAGTGCGCCAGTGCGTCAGTGCGGCGTCCCACGCGGCGCCCTTGGGCGCTCGCGGTCGGTCGGCGAGATAGGCGAAAGTCGTCTCGTCCGGGGCGATCATGCCAGCGCGCGCACCGGCCTCGATCGACATATTGCACACCGTCATGCGCTCTTCCATCGACATTGCGCGCACGGCAGCGCCGCGGTATTCGATAACGTGCCCTGTGCCACCGGATACGCCGAGCTGGCCAATGATCGCGAGGATCAGATCTTTGGGCGTGACGCCGGCCGACAACTGACCGGCCACTTCCACAGCCAAAGTCTTGGCCTTCTTCTGCAACAGGCACTGGGTGGCTAAAACATGACCGACCTCGGTGGTACCGATGCCGAAGGCGAGGGCGCCAAAGGCACCGTGAGTCGAGGTGTGGCTATCGCCGCAGACGATGGTCTTGCCCGGCTGGGTCACGCCGAGTTCGGGTCCGATGATATGCACGATGCCGCGGCGCTCGTCCTGCATGCCGAGTAATTCGACACCGAAGTCGGCGCAGTTTGTCTCGAGTTGACGAATCTGTTTTGCCGCCGACTCGATCGTGATCGGTGCGCCGCCGAACACCTGCTCGGTACGCGTCGGGGTGGCGTGATCCATGGTGGCCAGCGTGAGATCCGGGCGCCGCACTTTCAGTCCGCGTTCACGCAGCAGCGAGAAGGCCTGTGGCGAGGTGACTTCGTGGGTCAGATGCAGATCGATGAAGATGACCGCAGGGGTATCCGCGGTTTCGGGCACAACCTCATGGGCTTGCCACACTTTTTCGAACATCGTCTTCGGCTGGGACATGGATCTTCCTTGGCGAATGGCGTTGCGGGAGGAGCTCAGGCGACTTTGCGCGACAGCTCGATGCGGTTGATCACTTCGAGGAAAGCGCGCGTCGCAGACTCGACGATGTCGGTCGTGACGCTGGAGCCTCGGTAACTGCGTTGATTGAAATCGACATAGACAATGGCTTCGCCTTGCGCATCTTCGCCCTCCGAGAGGCTGCGCAACTCGAACTTCCGCAAGGTGGGCCGCAGTTCGGTCGCCGCCTCGATGCACTTGAATGCAGCATCCACCGGCCCGTCGCCCGTGGCGCTGCGTTCGATGATCGTGCCATCGGCGTGGCGCAACTTCACTGTGGCCTGGCCGCCAGCGGGGGATGAGCTCGTCGCCAGTTCGGCCAGCGCCCAAGGGCCGGCATCAGCACCCTCCGAACGCAGCACCAAGGCCTCGATGTCGCCATCGAACAGTTCCTTTTTTTTGTCGGCGAGCGCCTTGAACTCCTCGAACACGCGGGCGAATTCCGCATCGCCGAGCTCGAAGCCGAGCTCCTTGATGCGCTCGCGCAGCGCATGCCGTCCGCTGTGCTTGCCAAGCACCAATGAGGAACGCGTGAGCCCAACGTCCTGCGGGCGCATGATCTCGTAGGTGCTGGCGTTCTTCAGCATGCCGTGCTGGTGAATGCCCGACTCGTGCGCGAAGGCATTCTCGCCAACGATCGCTTTGTTGCGCGGGATCGGCATGCCCGTGATGCTGGAAACGAGGCGCGAGACCGGATAGAGCTTCTGCGAGTTAATGCCGGTCTGCGCGTTGAAGAAGGTCTCGCGAGTGCGCAGCGCCATGACGACCTCCTCGAGCGAACAGTTGCCGGCGCGTTCACCGATACCGTTGATCGTGCACTCGATTTGCCGTGCGCCCGCGACGACCGCCATCAGACTGTTGGCAACAGCCATGCCGAGATCATCATGGCAATGCACTGACAGGCGAGCACGGTCGATGTTGCGCACGTTCTTGCGCAGATACCTGAAGAGCTCCGCGAACTCGTGCGGCACGGTGTAGCCGACCGTATCGGGAATGTTGAC
>RGWK01000266.1 GCA_010029775.1 Gammaproteobacteria bacterium | reverse complement strand
ATCTTTGCATCAAGCCTAGTACACCGACGAAGTCGTCGTTGGCGCGCAGCAGAACCAACCTAGTCGTGCCACCGATGACTTGATCGTAGATGACCTTCATCCCTAGAGCATCGCGATAGAGCGGAATAGATTTTTCGATATCGCGCACCACAAGTGTCGTACGACGAAGGTCGACGGGAATGCGCTCGGCCTCGGGAACTGGCGCAGCGAAGGTCGAACCCGAACTTGCCCAAGCCAAGGCCAGGCAAACGACCGAGATCGCTTGGCGAAACGAGTGCGACATCATCTCCAGAGGTTAACCGATGTTACGGTTAACCGCGCAGGAGTTCCGGCCCGAAACGACAACTCCCAACTACGTCTATGCCGATTGCTGCAGCGTGGCAGGGCTTTATCGAGTAGGTTATGCGCTCCAAAGGGCCGTGGGGCCTGTAAAGACCCGTCGCAGAAAGCGATTTGCATGGTCAGGCCGCGTCTGAAAATCCGCGTGTCGTTGGTTCGATTCCGACTCTGGCCACCATCTTTACAACTGTCCGTCCCGATCATCGGGGTCACACCGTGGCCCGGGCCGGGGTGGATGCCTTCCGGCGACAACGCGCCTGACGATTTTCCGCCCCAAAGAATTTACGGTTGACGAAATCGGCGTTAGACTCCAGACGCCCCTCTAGTCCTGTTGCCTCTTGCCAACATACGGCACTGTCGATCTCGACCCCTTCCACTCATTTGGAGGTCCCCCGTGTTTATCTCGTCGCACAAGAACAAATCGGTTATCGAGGCGATCCTCGCTGGTTTTGCAGCCACCGCCCTCGCATCATCTGTTGCCTCGGCGCAACAGCCGGCTTCGCCAGCAGCCCAGGCGTCATCGGCCGCTCAAGATCAAGAAGAAGAGATTGTCGTTATCGGCACCCGTCGAACCGATCGTTCGGTAACCGACTCGGCATCGCCCATTGATGTGATCGGAGGTGCCGAACTGGCTGACCAACCGGCACTGAACCTGCTGGACGTCGTCAAAAACATCGTGCCGTCGTTCTATGTGTCACAGGCAACGATTGCCGACGCGTCGACCTTCGTGCGTGCCCCGTCGCTGCGTGGCATGGGCGCCGATCAGGTCCTCGTCATGATCAATGGCAAGCGATACAACCGCGCTGCGCTTGTTCAGGTTTTCGTCGGCGCCGATTCGGCGCTGTCATTCGGCGCACAGGGTGCGGATATCGGCAACATCCCGGCGATCGCGGTCGGTAACCTGCAAATCCTTCGAGATGGTGCAACCGCGCAGTATGGCTCTGACGCCATCGGCGGCGTGATCAACTACCAAATCCGCAAAGATGCCGGCTTCGAGGGCCAGTTCATCGTCGGCCAGACGGGTGAGGGCGACGGCGAGCGCACGCAGGTGTCCGCAAAGTGGGGCACCGAACTTGGCGGTGACGGCTTCCTCGTGCTCGCCGGCGAATGGTTCGATTCGAAGGGCACCAGCCGAGGGGCCACGCGGCCGGCAGCGGCGCAAATCGCGCTGAGCAACCCCGCACTGGCGAACAGCATTCCGAACGCCCCCGGCGGCCCGGCCCAAATCTGGGGTTCCTCGCCCTCGGACGGCTGGAA
The DNA here is from genome assembly GCA_010029775.1 of Gammaproteobacteria bacterium. Classification (GTDB taxonomy): domain Bacteria; phylum Pseudomonadota; class Gammaproteobacteria; order Steroidobacterales; family Steroidobacteraceae; genus UBA964. Next base: position 1,644 of record RGWK01000266.1, on the reverse strand, counting down.
GGCTTTTCTGAATGCGGGCTATGACCTGGGCGACCAAACCCAGCTGTATCTCACGGTCAACCTCGCCGGTAGTTCGGCAGATCAAAGCTTCAACTACCGACCGCCGATCACCGTGACAGGCTTGGCCGCCAATAACGGGTCGGGTACGCCGGTCACGCTCACCAATTCCCGAAACAGCGCCTACAACACGATTTATTTGACACCCTGCCCGACCGCCAGCGCGGCGACTTGCCCGGCCGGCGGGTTCGTCAGAGATACCAACACCTATAGTTTTAGCACGCTCTACCCGGGTGGCTTCACGCCGCGTTTCTTGGGCGATGTCGAGCAGACGTTTGTGTCGGGTGGCGTCAAAGGAGAGCTCGCGAGTGGTATGACCTATGACGTGTCGGCCAACATCGCGCAAAACTCGCTCGAGCTGGCGATGAACCAATCGCTGAGCCCGTCCTTCGGACCGCAGACGCAGAAGAGCTTCAAGTTCGGCAAGCTGATCCAGCGGGAACAAGTAGTGAACGCCGACTTCACCTATCCGCTCGACATGGGGTTTGCGAGCCCGGTTACTCTGTCGTTCGGTGCGGAGTACCGCAATGAGGAATACGAGAAAACGGTCGGTGATTTGCAGTCCTACGGTGCGGGTCCTTACGCGAGCCAACCGCTCTATGTACTCGTGACGCCGGCAGCGGGTGCAACGCCCGCCGTTTACGCACGCGCTACGGATGCCCCGACCAGCGCCTCGCAAAGCCCGGCGGCAAGCGGCTACGGTGGCACCAGCCCGAATTTCGCCGGCAAGCGTAGCCAGTCGAGCTACGGTGTGTACGCTGGCGCAGAGGCGGACATTACGGATCGTTTCAGCGTTGGCGCTGCCGTCCGTGCCGAGGACTACTCGACCTTCGGTTCGACCGTGGTGGGCAAGCTCAACGGCATCTACAAATTGTCCGACACGTTCTCGGTTCGTGCGACGGTGGGCACCGGGTTCCACGCGCCCTCGCCCGGCCAGAACAACACCCAGATCGTGACCACCAACTTCCAGGGTGGCAACGCGGTGCAGACGGGCACCTATCCGGTAACCAGCGATATCGCCCAGTTCTACGGTGCGACGTCGCTGAATCCCGAGGAGTCGGTGAACTTCGGTGCTGGGTTCGTGTTCACGCCGACCGATTCGCTGACGCTGACGGTGGACGGTTACTCCATCAAAGTGAAGGACCGAATCGGCATCTCGCAGAGCTTCACGGTCACGACGGCCGATTTGGCAAAACTGCCCGCGCTCGCGGTGGTAGGCGTTGGCGGTGTCGTCAACTACTTCACCAACGGTTTTGACGTGCGGACTAAAGGCATCGACGCGATCGCCACCTACAAGACGGATCTGCTCGGTGGCGGTTTGTCGCTCTCGCTTGCCTATAACCGCAACGAGAACGAAGTGACCGATTTCAAGCCTGCGGTGATCACTGCCGCGCGCAAGTCGCAGATCGCGACTCTTGCGCCGAAGGATCGTGTCGTCGCTTCTGCCAACTGGCAGATTGGCGGCTTCACGATGAACGCACGGGGCAACTACTACGGCTCGTGGGCTGACGCTGTGTCGTTCCCCTCGGGTCAGCGATTCGGCGCCAAGGTCTTGGCCGACCTCGATGTGAGTTACACGCTGGCAGA
>RGWK01000265.1 GCA_010029775.1 Gammaproteobacteria bacterium | reverse complement strand
CCCGCCAGCGACACCGTGTATCTGAGCAATTTCTTTTCAGGCGAGATCGCCTGTCTCGATCTGCAACGCGGCAACATCACTGCGCGCGCCGATACGGGCATGAAGAAATCGGCGTCAGGCGTTGCCGTAGCGCCGGGCTGACCCAACGCCCGGCTAACTCAACGCGGCAGATCGCGCGCGACGCGCAAGCCGAACACCGCGCTCAGCAGTTCGGCTGGATCCCGACCGCGAAAACTCGGTCTCTGCCGGGAAATATCGCTGCGCCAACCGCCACCGCGGCTGCCATGACGATCACAGCCTACGGTGCGCTGCGCAGAGCCATCGACGGGTCCCGCGCCGTACGGCATTTGGTAGCAGTCCTCGACCCATTCCCAAACATTGCCGACGAGATCGTAGAGACCGAAGCGGTTCGGCTGAAAACGCCCGACGGGCGCGATTTGCTCGAAGCCATCGTCACAGTTGGCTGCAGTGGCGGGAAACCCGGCCCGCGCACCGCTTCGATCGTAAACATTGCCGTGGCGGCAAGCCTCGTCGGGATTGGCACCCCAAGGAAATGGCGCGGTGCTACCCGCCTTCGCGGCGTACTCCCATTCCGCTTCGCTCAACAGCCGATACGGTTGGCCGGTTTTCTCGCGCAACCACGCCACGTACGCCTGGGCATCGTTCCAGCTGATGCAGGCCACTGGATCATCATCGCGCGGCGCGCGGCCGTAGCCGGGATTCTGCCAGGTAAGCGCCGCATCACGCTCAAGACGGGCGGGTCCCGTGCGTAACACGTTGCAGCCTTGTCCACCTTGGTGTCCGCTCGCCGTCACGAAGGCACGGTACTCGGCCTGCGTGACCTCGAACCGTCCCGCCGCGAAAGTTCGCTCGATCGTTACCTGCCGCACGGGCCCTTCGTAGCGACCGTCCTCACCGCCATCGAACCCCATGGCGAACGAGCCTGCAGGAACGACCACCATCGTCGGACACTCTGCGCATTCCTTGAACGAGGCACCTGGAGCAACGCTGACCGACACCGGTGCGGGCAGGGGTGTGGCGGCGGGTGCGGCGTGGAGCGAGGCCATCATCAGATGACTGATCGCCAGCGGAATGATCGCCAACAGAGTCCTCGACACCTGCAATGCACGCAGCGAAGTACTCATGCCAACGACTCGAGCACTTCGAGGGCCGCACGCTCGCCGGATTCCATCGCGGCCTCCATGCCCACCTCGAGGCGGCGCGTATGCTCGCCGGCGAAGTGCAATTGGTGATGAGGTCGATTTAGGGTGTTTGCCCACGCGGCCCCGCGCCACGGCAGAAACGCGTGGCTGCAGCCCCCCTGCAGCGGGTCCTGCGCCCACGAGTGCACGCCGATGAACTCGAGCTTGCCGCGCGTGCTCGGCCGTACTTTCTCGATATAGTCGATAGCCAGGCGCCCGCGATCGGCGGGCGAAAGCGCATCCACGGCCGTCGATTTATTGCCAAACGACAGCACACTCATCAGTTCACGCTTGCCGTCGTATTCGAGCTGTTGGCGAATCAAAGAAAATGGTCCATCCGTCCACATCGACGCTTCGAGACCGTCGTCCTCCCAGTACGGCGCCTTGATGCGCAGCCACACCTGACTCTGGTTGTTGTAAGGCATGCGCCGCACGGCATCCGACTGGGCGCCCGTGAGCGACGGCGTGATGGCCACATTACGCAGCGCAGCGAACGGCACGGCGACGATCACCCGTCGCGCCAGATGCCGGCTTCCGTCCTCGCAGCGCACCTCGCAACCCTGCGGATCGAGATCGATTTGGGTCACCTTGTGGCGCAGTCTCACTCCATCTCCCAAGGCCGCAGCCATGCGATCGGTGAGTACCGACGTGCCACCCACCACATGCGATGACGTGATGGCAAAGCGCTCAAAGACGTCTTTGCCCTCCATGTTCGGCATCGCGGCAAGCGCCTTCACGTCGGCACGACTGCGCGTGGCTTCCTGCAACATGCGCAGCAAGCCGACGTTATCGAGACCCGGGTTACCGAGCGTGTGATCGATGAGGCGCTGCGCCGCAGGTGAAGCGCCCTGACGCTGCAACCACTGACCGAGCGAGAGATCAAACTCCGCCGCGCGCGGTGTAAGCCAGTCGTCGAGTGCCTCGAAGGGGCTGCGACGCTCCACGTAAAACGCGTTCAGCGCCTGCGGGCCGATCTCGCGCTCGCGACCTTCGAGCGGGTTGTGCGGTGAAGTCGCCCAGGCTTTCGCACCGATAATCTGCTCGCCAAGCACATAGCAGTAGGGCGCGTTGATATGCGCGCCGGGACTGAGCTTGACGCCGAGTCGATTGGCGACGTCACGCACCCGGGCGTACATGGGGCCGACCTGCGATGCGCCAAGTTCGATGCGCGGATCCAGATGATAGGCGGTGTTCGAGCGACCGCCCGGTCGCCGCGCAGCCTCGAGCACCAGCACTCGCAAGCCCTGCTCGCGCAGTTGTGCCGCTGCGTTGAGCCCCGCAAAGCCCGCGCCGATGATGATGACATCGGCGCGATTGGCCGCCGCCCAACCGCGAGTCGCGGGAACACCCATCGACAATGCGGCCAAAGATGCGCGCAACACGGCGCGTCGTGACACTGCCATAAGCCCCCCTGCGATCTCGTCGCCCTTACTCGTCGTCGCTGCGCTGCTCCGCCACGTCCGCCTCGCTAACCTTGCCGCCGCGGTTACCCCAGCTGCTGCGCAGGTAGTTGGCGATTTGCGCGACCTCGTCATCGTCCAGCGAGTCGTACAGCGGCTTCATGTTCTTCCAGGCCTTCGGCGGCGTCGGCGTGATGACCTGGGTGCCATACAGGATGATATTGATGAGCGAATACGGCTCGCTCGCCTGCACGACGGCACTGCCCGCCAGCGGAGGCCCGAGGTCTTCGCCCGGCTTGGAGCCGGCGCCGGTCGGCAAGTGACAGGTTCCGCAATGGATCGTGTACAGGGTCTCGCCGGCGCCGCGCTCGCGATCCGACAGGCTCTGCTCGTCACTGCGTTCGATCGGCGGCAGGCTCTTGAGATACACGGCCATCGCGCGCACGTCGGCGTCGGTGAGATTACGCGTACTGTTTTCGATCACCTCGTTCATCGGGCCGAACGAGCCGGCTCGCGTGCCATGGCCCGTCTTCAGGTACGAGGTCAGATCACCGATGGACCAAGCCCGCAGACCGCTTTGCGCTTGAGTGAGATTGACCGCGCTCCAGCGACGCACGGCTCCGCCCGGAATCTTGTCGTAG
>RGWK01000264.1 GCA_010029775.1 Gammaproteobacteria bacterium | reverse complement strand
CTCCACCACGACACAACTCGAGTTACCACCAAACTCCGCGTAGTCGGGCCCGGGGCAGGGCACGCTGCCACGCACCCCCCACAACCCGACTCGAAGCGTACTGTTTGCAGACGTCTGCATCGGTCTAGTCTGAAGTGACTGGGGTCGGGGTTCAAGAACGGTAAGCGCCACACGATCCCGACAAACCGCTGACCCACTGCCGCACGAGGGCATTTCCCTCCTCATGTGCAAGGCCGCGACCCAGCTCCGGCATCATGGCCCCAGGATCGGTCGACTCCATTCGGTATAGCAGGATCGACTCGTCCGGCCGACCGGGAACGATTCCGAAGCGGCGATTACCCGTGCCCTGCCCCGCCGCCACGGGTGGCTTGCAGACGCCCATCGAGATATCGGGCTCTGCACTCGCATCGAGAACGAGGCCCGACGTGTCGGCGGGGCCGCTGCGGTTGTGGCAATGACCGCAGTTGATATCGAGGTAAGCTCTCGCCCGCACACCGACATCAATGGATGCATCGGTCCAATCGACGGCCTGCGGCAACTCGGTGGCGGCGGGTAAATCCCGCAACAGACCCGCTGCAGACCACGCCCCGAGTTGCTCGGCGGACACGTGACGCGCTTTGAGACCAATCGGCTGCAACTCACCCGCTTTGATGTTGGGGGCGTGACAACCCGCACACTGATTGCTGTCGGGAATCACATAGGTAAAGGGTACCTCGTCGCCGTCGTCCTGTATGCGAATCAACTGGAGCGACCCACCCGCACGACTCAAACGAGCCTCCGTCTGCGCTTCGTTCCACACGTACGGCAACGCCGTCCAGCCGCTCTGGCGCCGAACGAGTAGTCGAGTCTCGATCAGACGAACCTCGCGTAAGTCGAGCCTTGTTGCATTGAGCGCTGGCGCCTCGTGGACTCGACCACCGTGACTGGCGTCGCGCCGGTAATAGAAAGTCTTGCTGATGACCGTGCCCACAGGAAACTGGAATACCGAGGTCGACGAGTACTTCGCTGTCTGTCCAGGTGGCAACCACACCGTGCGTAGCTTCTGGGCGTAATCGCTGAACAGCGGCGTCGATAGACGATAGACCTGAACGCCCTCCGCGACCCGAAGCGTCCCGTCGTCTGCATTCAGAATGCCCCAGTCAGACAGCCGCTCAGGGTTGCTCTGCGCATGAAATTGCGGCGCCGGCGCTCGATGACACCCCGCCAGGCCAAGCACTAGCAGAACCCAAAGAAATCTAAAACTTCGGGGCCTCATCCTGCCGGATCCCAAGACACCGCCGCCAACGGCGGCAACTCGCAGCGGAAACGCTTCTCATCGAGCGTTGGGTTGCGATATTTACCTGGACCGTCAGCATTGAGTACGGCGCCCGCATCGCGAATGCAGAGCGCGAGGTCCGGCGGCAAACGACCACCAATGAGTTTTTTTGGATCGGCATAGCCGTCCCACAGCACGGGCGGCAAACGACCACCAAAGCCAAACATCGCAAGCTTCAGTGCTTTGAGATCGAGACCATCGGGGCTGTCACCACCACCGGAATAGCGATTCGAATGTACGTGGATCGCCTCGGGATAGGGATCGAATCCAGGGGCTACGCTGTAGGCGTTCATGTAGCCCGTTGAGAAATAACTCGAAATGATGATATGCGCCGTCGCGTTATCGCGCAGCGTATTACCGAAAATCTCCACCTGGTCATTAGCATTGATGACAACACCAGAGCCCGCCGGCACACTCGCCACCGCCGTGCCTTTCGCCGCGAAGTTCGCAGTGTTGTTCTCGTAGATGCGATTGTTGAATACCCGCGCGCCGGCTCCAGGCTCGGGCAAATTCGGCATGTTGAAAACCAAAATGCCTCCCGTGTTTCGGGTGACATCGTTGTCGTACACATCGGCTCGACGGGAGTTCTCGATTTCGATACCGGCGACGTTGTACTCGACGCGGTTTCGACGGACGACGATATCGCTCGACTGCCCGACATAAATACCGGCATCCGATGCGCCCCGAACTACACAATCCTCGATCAGTACCTTGCGCGTGCGTACGGGATAAAGACCGTATGCGCCGTTGGTCGTCTTGGGGCCGCCCGTCCACTCGATGCGTACGCCGCGCAGCGTGATCCGCTCGCCCTCGTTGATCTTCACCGCATCGCCCTTGGTGTCTTCGATTGCGAGATTCTCGAGTGTGAACCCGCTTGCCGTGACGAGCAGACCCTCCGCACCGCTTTTCTGGCCCGCGAAGATCAGCACGGTCTTGTCCATGCCTGCGCCACGCAGCGTCACGTCATCAGTGCGAAGCGTAAGGCTGCGATCGAACACGTAGCGGCCTGGCGGGATCTCGATCACCTGCCCGGGCGTTGCATCGATCAGTTGCTCGATGAGCGTTGCTTGATAGCCAAGGTCAACCCCATCGGGCGTTGCTTCCGGCGTGCGCGTGCAGGCACCCAGCAATAGCGCCGCAACGAGGGCGACAGCGGCCGAACCTTTAGGCCGCGACGCCGACTCCCTCGAGTCGATCCTCGATCTCGGCGTACATGCCCTGCAATTGTTCCAGTGTTGCTGCATCGGCCTTCCACATGCCGCGACCATTCGCCTCGAGCAGTCGACCCACGGCATTGCGCACCGCCTGCGGATTGGCTGCTTCGAGCCGGCGACGCATCGTCTCATCGAGCAGATACGTCTTGGCGGCGTCGTCAAACACCCATTGTTCGACTCCACCCAACGTACCCCAGCCCACCAGATGCGTAAAGCGATTGCCGATCTCGGCCGCACCACTGTGGCCATGCGCCAGCATCCCCTCGTACCACTTCGGATTGAGCAGCTTGGCGCGTGCTTCAAGACGCAGTAGATCATCCGAGGCACTGAGTCGTACCTCTCCGGTGAACGTCTCGGCATAGCTCAGCGACACCGGCGCCCCGCGCTCGCGATCGGCGGCGAGTTTGATCGCACCGCTGTGGCCGTAATAGTGGGTCATGTCGGTCAAGCCATACTCCACGGAATCGATCGCCTGGAACACGTGATCGACCTTGGCCAGCATGCTTCGGAGCGCATCCGGAGCCGGTGCACCGTTGCGGGCACCACCTGCCGTGTAACCGTTGCGCTGCTGGTAAAGATCCGCCAACTGCGCAGTGTCTTCCCACTGACTCTCCTCGATCACCTCATCGACTCCAGTGCCATAAAGGCCCGGCGCCTGCGTGAAGATCCGTGCGGTCGCCTCCTCCAACGTACGACCCGCCGCCAGCATTTCCTGCGCGTGGGCACGTACGAAGTTCGATT
>RGWK01000263.1 GCA_010029775.1 Gammaproteobacteria bacterium | reverse complement strand
GCCAATCGGCCGTTTCGCGTCTTCATCGGCGCCAAGCTGCTGCAACTGACTGCGGTGGCCAGTACCTCAGCGTCGCTGCTCTACCTTGCGCGTTACGTGCTCGAGCAGGACGAGGGCTTCCTGATTCGCTTCGGTGCCCTGCAGACACTCGGGACGCTCGGGTCCATTCCGCTGTGGAACTGGCTCGGCAAGCGGTACGGTAAACGCAGGACCTACATGGGGGCGGGCCTCGTCTATGCACTGATCGTGCTCAGTTGGCTGCTGAGCGCCGTGGGCGAGCCAAGTTGGGCGACGGACTTGCGATTGCTGCTGATCGGTGTCGGTTCCGCGGGTCTTTTGGTGATGGGCTTTTCCCTGCTGCCGGATACGATGGCGCACAACACCCGCACCAGCGGCCTTGCCCTCGAAGGGACGATGTCGGCCGTGTACAGCGTGGTCGAGAAAGGGACGGCAGCACTCGGTCCGCTGCTCGGCGGGTTGTTTCTGCAGTTCTCCGGCTTTGTCAGCGCGGCCGGGGGTAGTTTGCCACCGGCGCAACCGCGCTCGGCGATCATCGCGATCTTTTTATTGACGGCTGTGATCCCCGCGATCTGCAACGTGCTCGGCGCATGGCTGCTCACGCGACTCGTACTCGATGAGGCCGAGGTGGCCGGAGAGGGACGGGCATGAGTGTTGCGATGCCGGCGATCGATGAGTCGGTGCTCGCCCGTCGCGCGCACATCGTCGCGTCGCTGCGTGACCTCGTCGCAGCGGACAACGTGATTGACGATGTGGCGCAGATGCGGCCCTACGAGTCGGACGCGCTCACGGCATATCGGCAACTGCCGCTCGTCGTGGTGCTTCCCGAGACCACAGAGCAGGTGGCATCGATACTGCGCTGGTGCCATGGGAACGGTGTTCGCGTCGTGCCACGCGGTGCGGGAACCTCGCTCTCGGGTGGTGCGCTGCCGCTCGGCGATGCGGTACTGCTGGTGCTCTCAAAGTTTTCATCCATCCTCGAGATCGATGCTGAGGATCGCCTCGCCGTCGTGCAGTCAGGGGTTGCGAACCTCGCCATTTCCGCTGCGGCTGAGCCCTTTGGGCTCTACTACGCACCGGACCCCTCGAGCCAGATTGCCTGTTCCATCGGCGGCAACGTGGCCGAAAACTCTGGTGGTGTGCACTGCCTGAAGTACGGCCTGACCACGCACAACGTGCTCGGCGTGCGGCTCGTCACCATGGAGGGTGACATCATTGATCTCGGTGGGCGCGCTTTCGACTCGAGCGGACTCGATTTGCTGGGTATCGTGGTGGGTTCAGAAGGGCTGCTGGGCGTTGTCACGGAAGTCACCGTTCGGCTACTGCCGAAGCCGGAGTCGGTACGTGCGCTGCTGATCGGCTTTCCCACCGTTGACGATGCGGCGCGTTGCGTGGCGGAGGTCATCGCTGCGGGCATCATTCCTGCGGGGATGGAGATGATGGATCGGCCCGCCATCCATGCGGCCGAAGCCTTCGTCGAGGCCGGGTATCCGCTCGATGCCGAGGCGCTGCTCATCGTTGAAGTCGATGGTCCGCCCGCTGAGTGTAATCACCTCGTCGGCCGGATCGAGCAACTGGCGATGCGCAACGCGGCGCGGTCCTGCCGCAGTTCAACGAGCGAAGCGGAACGATTGCGTTTTTGGGCAGGGCGCAAGGCGGCCTTTCCGGCAGTGAGCCGGATCGCGCCTGACTATTACTGCATGGACGGCACCATTCCGCGTCGGCGCTTGCCCGAGGTCCTCCAGCGGATCCGCGAACTGTCGCAGCGCCATGGTCTGGGTGTGGCGAACGTCTTTCACGCGGGCGACGGCAACCTGCATCCGCTCATCCTCTACGACGCCAACCAACCTGGGCAGCTCGAGCGTGCGGAGCAGTTCGGCAACGACATCCTGCGTCTCTGTGTCGAGGTCGGCGGTGTGCTCACGGGGGAGCATGGCGTCGGCATCGAGAAGCGCGATCTGATGCCCGAAATGTTTTCAGCAGATGATCTTGCGCATCAGGAGCGGGTGAAGTGCGCGTTCGATCCGCGCCAACTGCTCAACCCGGGCAAGGTGTTCCCGGTGCTGCACCGCTGCGCGGAACTCGGGCGGGTGCATGTGCATGGCGGAGCGGTCCGCTTTCCGGAATTGCCGCGGTTCTGAATGCGTCCCACGGATGAAAACGCGGTGGTGGAGCTCGTTCGCGAAGCCATGGCGCGATCGCAACGGCTCGAGTTGCGCGGCGGCGGATCGAAGGGCGATATCGGCGCGCCCGTCGACGATGCCGCTGTGCTCGATCTGACGGGGTTGAGGGGTATTGTCGATTACGACGCCTCTGAGCTGGTACTCACCGTGCGCGCCGGTACGCCGTGGGTCGAGATCGAGCGCGCGCTCGCGGCCGAGCGACAGATGCTGGCCTGTGAACCACCCGATGTGGCGACGGCCTTCGGTCGTACCCCCGGTCAAATGACGGTCGGTGGGCTCGTGGCATCGGGGCTATCGGGTCCGCGGCGCGTTGTCGCAGGCTCAGTGCGCGATCACGTGCTGGGATTTCGGGCCGTGTCAGGTCGCGGCGAGTTGTTCGTCGGCGGTGGCAAGGTGGTCAAGAACGTGACGGGATACGATCTGCCGAAATTGTTGACCGGCAGTTGGGGCCGGCTGGCCGCGTTGACCGAGATCACACTCAAGGTGTTGCCGGCGCCCGAGGTGGCGCAGGCGGTTGCGCTCTCGGGGCTCGATGCCAGCACCGCCTGGCAGTGTCTCGCGCGGGTGCTCGGCTCCTCGGTAGGCGCAACCGCCGCGATGCACTTTGGCCCGGGCACTGCAGGTGCCGAGCCGCTCACCGTGCTGCGGCTCGAGGGCTTTGCACCCTCTGTGGCAGCGCGCCTGCAATCTTTGCAAGACCTGCTCGGGTCGCAGCACGAATGGCGAGCGCTAAGTGAGGAAGAGATGCACGGGCTCTGGGGCTCGCTCGCCAGTCTCGATGTGCTGCCGCGAGATCGACCGATCTGGCGTTTGAGTGTGCCAGCGCGTCGGACGCCGGAGCTTCTCGGCACACTCGCCGCCGAGGATGATCGTTGGCTCTTCGACTGGGGCGGTGCGGTGTGCTGGCTCGCGAGCCACACCGAGGCGCAGCGCTTGCGTAGCGCGGTCGCTGCCGCGGGAGGGCACGCCATGCTGTGGTGCGCCGCCGAGCCCATGCGCCGTCGAGTGCCGACCTTCCATCCCTTGTCGGGTGCCCTTCGGACGCTGGAGGAGCGGGTGCGCCATCAGTTTGATCCTCTCGGCGTGTTCGCCACCTCGCGTTTCTCAGGGCCGGCACCTGTCTTAGGGG
>RGWK01000262.1 GCA_010029775.1 Gammaproteobacteria bacterium | reverse complement strand
TTCTCCTGCAGGATGCGGATGGTCTGCTCTTCCTCGGGCGTCCAGTTCAGCTTCTCCTCGGGCGTCCACTCCAACATCCGCAGCAACTCGCCCTGCGAAGTATGCGCCCGCACACCGGCCATGTAGTCCTGCATGTGGGTGTTGGACGTGAAGAGCGCCAGGGTTGCCCACGACACGAGGTTGATGCGCTCGCGGTTGTGGTGAACCTCCGACTTCTCCTTGCCCTGGCCCTCGGACAGGTCGAAAACCATGCCCGGGAACCACTCCATATCGTGGCGCGACTTGTGCGTGATTTCGTCCGATGTGAAGGGGAGTGAGTTAAGATTGCCAATCCGCTGCTGCATCGTAACGGGGGAGGTGCTTTTGCCTGTGCGATATCGCACCGGGTGACCCCACACCGAATTGAGCAGCGACAGTGCTAGGGATTTACCCGTACCCGACTGGGTTGAGCCTGCATGGAACGTCAGGCAGGGCATTTGGGTGAAGCGCATGAGCGGGGCGCCGAAGGAGATGCACGAGATCGCCAACAGGTCGTACAACTCCCGCTTGATCAGCATCTGAGGGAAGCGCCGCCACTTCTCCAGGTTACCCGCCGAGCGCGTGATGCGGGTGATGTTCTGCAGGTCAGGCATGGGCACCGTGCGGGTGGTGCCGTCCTGCATGTAAATCTTGCCGCTGTAGACGAAGGTGCCGTCCTCTTGCCACCCGTACTGGCCGGGAATCTTGACGGTCTTCTTGTTGACGCTGGCCTCCTCGACGCAGGCCCGGACGTACTCGAACAGGTTCTTGTCGACCGACGCCTTCTGTGGGAACAGGACATCCGCAGGCTTGCCTGGGCGGTGCGCGATCATGTGGACGGTATGCTCGTTTTCCCTATTGAGGATGTCCACTACGAACATGTCGTAGGGCAGGATCATGACCTGCTGCTTGCGCTTGTTGCCGTCCGCGTCCTCGACCATCTTCTCCACGTACACGCCGCCGTTGACCCCATAGGCATAGCCCCGGGGAGGCGTCGGGCGCACCACCTTGATGGTGGGCGCATCGGGATCGTCCGGGTCAGCCGGGGTGATCTCCAGTTCCTTCTCCGACGTGTCGGCCATGACCTCCCGGCCCAGGGCCAGGGGGTTGGTGATCTTGCCGAAGTGCTTGCAGTTCTGGCAAACGCCTGGGTTTTCGCTATCGAACTTGATGCAGGGATAGGGGCCTTTAATATCCCGCAGCTTGGCGTGCATCCGGTCTTCGTCGTACGGGTGAAGCTCGGTGAGCATGATCGCCGCCTTGTCCCCGTCCGCGCAGTACTTGGCCTGACTCAGCAGCCCGCGCCACAGCGGCTCCATGCCGTCGTCTTCAGCGTTCTCCACGTAGTGGGCCAACTGCGCGCAGCCGTCCCCGGCACTGGTGCGCTTCATGATCGTGCCGAAACGCACGACGCTGTTGGCCAGCATCTGCACGCCCGTCTTGGTGGCGTTGACGGGGCGCTTGCCGGGGAGGTCGATCAGTGGCGCCGGGGTGGGCACGGCTGTGCCCAACAGGCTGCTGAGCTTGGCGAAGAACTCGTCAGCATCGAGGACAGCGGCGCCCTGCGCCAGGACTTCCACCGGCCTGGGCTCGCCGTATTTCTTCTTGAAGTTCTTGGTGCCAGGGATGCGCAGCACTCGGGCGGCGTCCGCCGTGACCGTGTTGTCGATGGCCAGGGAGCGTTGCTTGCACAGGCGCTTGAACGCCTCGGCGATGGGCTTCCACTGCGCCACAGTCAAAGGTTTGTCGAACGGCCAGTAGCAGTGCAGCCCGCCGCCAGAGGCGACGATCCACGGGTTGCCATAGGCGTCCAGCCCAGTATCGGCTAGGAACGCATCAAGTGCGGACTGAGCAGCCTCGCGGCTGTCGTACCCGTCCATGTCAATGAACAGGGACTTGATGTACTCGGCGTTGTCGGCAGTGCGCTTACCCCGATCCGCAAACGTAGCAAGCGCGAAATACACATCCTGCTGCCCCTCAAGCCAGCTTCGTGCGTGTGTGGGTATCTCAGCCAAGTCTTCGGTGAAGACGTGCTGTTTCTTGGGTGAGGAGAGTTCTGCCGCACAGTAATACCCGTGACCCGGAGACGGCAAAACCGCCGCTAAGAAATCTAGCGGTTCCATGAATGTCCCGAGTTATTCGTTGAAGGGCAGCGGCAGTTGATTAGGGTTATTACTAGCCTGTTCGTGCTCTTTGTCGCGCCCACCGTGGTCCACGCGGTAGGCCAGTTCAACGATGGCCTCGGACGGCAACACGCCCGCCTTGTCGATGATGGCTTGAATCTCCCGGGCGAACTCGTCGTCGCTCAGGCTTTGATATTGAATTCCTGACATGCGTCTCTCCATGCTTGTTCGTTATCGACGGACTTCATCAGGATCGACAGGAGTTGTTCAACGGCAGGCCGGTAAGGGCTGAGCACGGTGTTCTTGCCAGTGATCCAGTTGTATACAGTCTGACGCGACGCGCCCGTGATCTGGGCGATGCGGATGACCGAGAAGTCCAAATGTACGGCCCAGCGCCCGAGTTGACTCCCGAGCGTTTTGGGTGATGCCTTTACGGCCTTAACAGTCTTGACTGAATAGGACATGGTGGAAGGGGGCCGAAGCCCCCGGTTGATTACTCATCGTCCCACTGAGCCGCCAGCTTAGCCAGATTCGGCTTGCCTGCGGTTGCGGGTTCTTCCGACTTGCTCTTGCGCTTGGTCGGCGGAGCGTTCTCTTCCTCCTCGGCTGCAGGCTCCTCAGCCTTGGGTGCAGCCTTGGCCTTGGGCTTGGTGCCCTCCAGGGCCAGGGGAGCCGCGACCTTGTCCATCTTAGCCACCGTCATGATGACGGCGCGCTTGGCGTCCTCGGTCTGCCCTTGGCGCACGGAGCTTTCGTACTCCTCCTCGGTCAGCCAACGCATCGGCTTGAAGAAGAGCTTGGGCGCCTCGGCCTTGGTGTCGAACTGCATGCGGGTGACCAGCGTCTCGGGGCTCACGCCTTGGGCGGCGAGGTAGCGAGCGTAGGCTTGCAGCGGGCGCTTGTCGCCTTCCTCCTTGCCGAAGATCGACGTGGCGGGCAACTGCAACTGCATCACATCGCCATCAATGTCATTAGCAAGCACAACAGCGAGACGCTGACTAAACCGGCAGGCACGAGACTCGCCCATACCGGAACCCTTGACGTTCTGGGGGCAGGTTGCGCAGCGATCCGACTGCTTGTTTGAAGACTCAGGGCTAGGCGTCTCACCATCCGCAGACCAGCAGTCCGGGCCAGAGAGCGTCTCACCGTCATACGCCTTGGCGTAGAAGGTACGCCCGATCTTGGGGGCAGCGTTGACGATAACCACGTCCAGATAGCG